>NZ_JAUQTX010000017.1:0-44824 GCF_059803775.1 Azospirillum sp. UFLA03-27
GGCATAAGGACCCCCCTCTCCCTCCCCCGCCCAGCGGGGGAGGGCCGGGGTGGGGGCAACGCTACCCGGCCACCCGCTCCGCCGGGAAGACCAGCGTCATGGTGGTGCCGCGGTCGGGGGCGGTGTCGATGTCAAGACGGCCGCCGTGAAGCTCCACCAGCCGCTTGGTCAGAGGCAGGCCCAGGCCCGTGCCGATGTGGTTGCGGCCCAGCGCGCTGTCGATCTGGCCCCAGGGCTCCAGCGCCTTTTCCAGCTCGTCGGCAGTCATGCCGATGCCGGTGTCGTGCACCGACAGGCACAGCGTCCCATCGGCCGCCACGCGGCCGTTCAGAGTGACCACCCCGTCGGGCGGCGTGAACTTCACCGCGTTTGACAGCAGGTTCAGCAGCATCTGCCGCAGCTTGCGCTCGTCGGCGCGCAGCGGCGGCAGGTCGGGCGGCAGGTCCGTGTCGATGCCGACCCCGGCCCGCCCGGCGCGGTCGGACAGCAGGCGGGCGCTGCCCACGGCGACGCGCGGCACGTCCACCAGGGATTCGGCCAGCTCCAGCCGCCCGGCCTCGGCCTTCGACAGGTCGAGCAGGTCGTTGATCAGGTCCATCAGATGGCGACCGCTTTCCGCGATGTCGCGGGCGTAGTCGCGGTAGAGCGGGTTGGAGATCGGCCCCAGGACCTCCTGTTCCAGCAGCTCCGCGAAACCCATCATGGCGTTCAGCGGGGTGCGGATCTCATGGCTCATGCAGGCGAAGAAGGCGGTCTTGGCCCGGTTGGCGCGCTCCGCGGCGCGGCGGGCCTCGTCAAGCTGGCGGGTCCGCTCGATGATCTGCTCGTCCGTCCGCGCCAGCAGGGCCACCCCCGACCCGATGCCGAGGTACCGCCCGTTCTCCAGCACGACGAAGCCGGACGCCAGCGCGCCGGGATTGTCCTGCATGATCCGCCGCGCGACCTCGCAGAGCGGAAGGTCCGCCTCGACCAGCAGCGGCGCCGGGTCCATCGCCGTCCGTGCCGGCGCCTGCGGATCGGCAATCCCCGCCAGCGCCAGACGGTCCACCAGCCCCAGAACGCGTCCGTCCTCCGCCGTCACGGCGAGCGCCGGCAGGCCGGGCTGGGCGGCCAACCGATCCCGCAGGGTGCGGCAGGGCACGTCCGGCCCGACGGACGGCTCAGGGACGGCCAGCAGGGCCGCCGTCAGGACAGGGGCGGCCTCCGTTTCCGGCGTGCCGCCGGGGGCGGGACTGGTCGGATCGGGATCGAGCACGGGGTAACGCAGCCTCGTCTGTCGGATGGGACGGTCGGTCCGGAACCGACACGGCCCCGGACCCTCCATTCTGGCAGACGTTCGTTTGCAATTGGTTGCCGTATCAGACGGCGCCAGCCGCCGGCATCGGGTTTTGCGGAGCGCCGCCGGCACCCGCCCCGCCGGTCGCCGTAACCTGCACATCCACCGTCATGCCGAGGAAATCCGCCGGCGCCCCGGTCCAGGAGCCGCCGAGCGGCACCGCCTGCGAGGGGTCGCGGGCGACGGCGACACGGATCAGGTTCTTGCCGCCGACGATGCCGTTGGTCGGGTCGAACTCCACCCAGCCGCAGCCCGGCAGGTAGATCTCCACCCAGGCGTGGGTCGCCCCGCCGCCGGTCATCGCGCCCTCCTGCCCGTCCCGCGCGGGATCGTAGAGGTAACCGGACACGAAGCGCGCCGCGAAACCAAGCGAGCGCACCGCCTCCATCATCAGAAGCGCGAAGTCGCGGCAGGAGCCGCTCTTCCACGTCAGGGTGTCCACCGGGCTCTGGGTGCCTTCCAGGTCGCGGGCCTGATAGGTGAAGGTCTCCTTGATGGCCCGGGTCATCGACACCAGCATGTCCTGCGTGTCGGGCGGCCCGCCCTCGCCCAGCGTCACGAACTGCCGGGCCCATTCGTCCACCAGATGCTCGGGGTCCGGATAGTGCCGCTGGGTGGTCAGCGCCAGATCCGGCACCTCCTCCGCGGAATAGCTGAAGGGATAGGAGCGCGCGTAGTCCTCGATGGGGAATTCCAGCTCGCCCATCGGGTAGTGATCGACCCGGATGTGGCTTTCGAAGCGCAGCTCCGTCGCCGGCTGGTCGAATCTCGCCACCGCGATGGAGTTGCCGAAAACGTCGTGGAGCCAGCGGACGGAGGCCGGCGGCGGGCTGATCACCAGACCCGTCTCGATCAACCGCAGATCGTGGCTGTCGCGGGGCCGGAACATCAGGCGGTGGTCGCCGAAGGTCACCGGATTGGCGTAGCGGTAGGTGGTGGTGTGGTGGATGTCCAGGGTCATCATGGCGCGCGCCCTCTCCGTAAGCCGACACCAAACGTCGGCGTTTGTGAATGGTTCCGAATCACAGTATGGTGCTCGGGCTTTTGGGTGGCCGTGCCGGGGAGGGACGGCGGCCAACGCGCGGCCGGGGCCACAGGCGCCAAGCCATACGGGGCCGAACCGCGCGCGCCAGTGAGACGACAACAAGGGGACTTCCATGCCTTCGCGCCTCGAACAGCTCTGCATCGAGAAAGGGCTGAAGATGACCGACCAGCGCCGCGTGATCTCGCGCGTGCTGTCGGAGGCCGCCGACCACCCCGACGTGGAGGAGGTTCACCGCCGGGCGTCCACCATCGATCCGCGCATCTCCATCGCCACCGTCTACCGCACGATGCGCCTGTTCGAGGACGCGAACGTCATCGACCGGCTGGACTTCGGCGACGGCCGCGCCCGCTACGAGGAAGCCGGGTCGGAGCACCATCATCACCTGATCGATCTCGAATCCGGAAAGGTGGTGGAGTTCCAGAATGAAGATCTCGAACGGCTGAAGGAAGTCATAGCCCGCGAATTGGGCTATGAACTGCTCGGCCATAGGCTCGAATTGTATGGTGTTCCGTTGCGCCGCCGCACCACCACGTCGGAGGGGGAGTAACGCCCGGGCGTGCCCAGCCTTGAGTCCTTTGGGACTCGCCGGGCACCATCCGGACGATAATCCCATCAATTGCGGGTTGCGCCGGGCGCGGGTCTGTCCAGAGGCGGTGCGTGGTCCTAGCTTCAGGACCGCACACGAATCATCGACGGACCAACCGCCGCCATGGACGACACGAACAACGACCCGGTTCTCGCCCACCTCGATCGGCTGACCGACAGCGTCACCCGCCGTCTGGACAAGTTGGAGGAGCGCCTGCGCATCCTGGAGCAGGACAACGGCGAGATCATCAACCTCCTGATCGCCGTGAAGGCCGGGCTGGAGGAATGCGCCGGAGAAATCGCCGTGGGCGAGATGCTCATCGAGGCGGACGACGCGGACGATTCCCCCAGCCCGTCGCTGCACTAAAGCGGATTGCAATCCGCTTTGGACCGCGACGGCGGTCCCGGCCGCACATGCGGCCGAAGCCCGCCTCTCGCGGGAACATCGTTCCCGCTGGCGGCAGGCGGATGCCATCGGCATCCGCTGAGAGCCGGCGAATGAGGCGATGTGAATCTAAAGCGAACGGAAGTTCGCTTTAAGTTGCCCCGGACGGCGCCGTTCAACGCATTTGGCTTGTGACGCGGCGCGTTCCGCCGGATAAGGGCGCATGCAGACCAGCGCCACGCCCGTTTTCGACGCCATCACCTCCGGTCCCTCCACCGGAGGCGCCACCACACACGGCGTCGGTCCCCTGGCCTCCATCGCGCCGGGGGTGGCCTTCTTCGACTTCGACGGGACGCTGATCCACGGCGACAGCCTGCTGATGTTCATCGGCGAGGTCATCGGGCGCAACCGCGCCCGGCTGGCCTTCCTGGACGCCCTGCGGTCCGGCCTGCACCGCCACGCGCGCGGGCGCGGGCCGGGGGTGGATTTTCCGGGATCGGTCAAGACCATCCTGCTGCGCCGCACGCTGCGCGGCGTTCCGGTGGCCGACGCGCTGGCCGCCGCGGAGCGGCTGGTCCATCGCATCCGCTGGCACGCCCCGCTGGTCGAGACCCTGAAGATGCACCGGCGCGAGGGGCGACGGGTGGTCGTCGCCACCGGGGCGCTCGACGTCTACATGCCGGCGCTGCTGCGCGGGCTGAACGTCGACGACCTGCTCGCCACCGGGATGGAGGTGGAGGACGGCACCCTGACCGGGCGGCTGTGCACCGGCAATTGCGTCCGGCTCGACAAGCTGGAACGGGTGCGCGGCTGGATCGCCGCCAATGGCCCGTTCGGCGAGACCTGGGGCTACGGCAACCGGCCCAGCGACCTGCCGATGCTGTCCATCGTCGACCGTCCCACCGTCGTCAAGATCCGCTGACCTCAAGATCCGCTGATCGGGCGGCGCGTGCCGCCCATGGGGATTTGCAACCGCAATCCGCTTGGCTTAGAAAGCCCCTCAGGTTCAAGGCCCCTGAAGTTCGGGGAAGCCCGTGGTGAGACCCCCATGACGACCGGCTTTTCCATCGACGCCGACATCCGCCCGCCCGGCCAGGGGGGCCGCAGCGCCGTGGTCGCCGACGACGATCCCGGCCAGCGGGACGCGCTGGCCCGCCATCTGGCCGAACGCGGCTTCACCGTGTCTACGGTGTCCGGCGGCTTCGAGGCGCTGAGCCTCATCGGGGCCGAGGGTCCGTCCGTCGCCCTGCTGCGCCGCCACCGGCTGGAGGATGAGGGGGACCGGGCCGCGGCGCTGGCCTGCATGCTCTACCCGCACACCCGGATCATCCTGACCGCCGGCGCGCCGGACGCCCAGCCGGGGAACAGCCCGGTCACCGTGCTGGTCCGCCCCGTGGATCTGGCGCTGCTCGACCTCTGCCTGGACGGGCTATAGGACGATCTCCACCGGCGTCCCCACCGCCAGCCCGGCGTCATGGTCGGCGCGGCCCCGGTTGACGGCGATCTCCGCCAGACCGCTGGAGTTCGCGTACCACAGCGCCTCCCCCACCGGGACGTCGGCGAAGGTCCGGCCCCGGCGCACCGTGCGCCCACCGGCCCGCAGCACCGCGTTCTCCGGCAGCCGGTCGGCGCGCAGGCCGGTCATGGCATTGCCGTAGACGTCCACATAGACGATCCGCGCCAGATCGTCCGGCCAGTCGGGCCGCGCGAGACTGGCCGGAGCGACGGGCTCCAGCGCGACCGGGTTCCCCATGGCAAGGCTGGCCGCCACCGGGGCAAACAGGTCCCGCCCGTGGAAGCTGGCCGACAGCCGCTCGGGCCGCCAGCCGATGGTCCAGGCGCGCGCCGCCCCGGCCCGCCGCCGCAGAAGCTCGAACAGGCCGTTGTCCGGCCCGACGAAGCGGCGTCCGTCGGCCTCCACCACCAGCGGGCGGCGGTCGGTCCCGACGCCGGGGTCCACCACGCAGAGGAAAACGCTGTCCGCCGGGAACTCCGGAGCGTAGGCGGCCAGCAGATAGGCCGACAGCTGCGGGTCGAAGGCGGGCGCGTCGGCGAACAGGTCGATGACCGGCAGGCCCGGCGCCATCCGCGCCAGCACCGCCTTCATCTGCCCGGTGTAGGGGCCGGACAGCCCGAAATCCGTAAAGAGCACGATCATTCCGCCACTCTAGCGCACTCCGCCCCGTTCGGTAAGACACGGATCGTTACGAGCCGCCTTGCAAGGCCCGAGAGGCGGTTCATATATTCATGGAACGCAAATGCATTCCGCCCCGTTTACTTGGTCCGTCCGCCCTAACCTTGCCGATCTTTGTCGGGATCAATGAATATGAACATATGTTCAAAAACCTTCGCGACGAAGAGCCTGACGAACTTTATTGCCATCATGGGCTTGGCCGTTTGCCTCCTCTTGCCGGGAGCGGCGCAGGCCGAAAGTGAACGGCCCCATATCGTCGCTACCACCGGCATGGTCGCCGACCTCGTGCGGGCGGTGGCCGGCGACCGGGCGGAGGTGGAGGCGCTGATGGGCGAAGGCGTCGATCCGCACCTGTTCAAGCCCACCCGCTCCGACACGGTGAAGCTGCTGCGGGCCGACGCGGTGTTCATCAGCGGCCTGCATCTGGAAGGCAAGATGACCGCTGCCTTCGACCGGCTGCGCGAGTCCGGCAAGCCGGTGGTGGCGTTGGGCGACGCGGTGCCCAAGGAGCGGCTGCTCAGCCCGCCGGAGTTCGAGGGCGCCCACGACCCGCACATCTGGATGGATGTGGGGATCTGGGCGAGCACCCTACCGTCCATCCGCGACGGGCTGGCCCGGCTCGACCCCGCGGGCGCCGAGACGTACGCCCGCAATGCCGACGCGTACGGGGCGGAGCTGGCGCGGCTCGACGCGTACGCCCGGCGCATCCTGTCCTCCATCCCCGGCAAGGCCCGCGTGCTGGTGACCGCCCACGACGCCTTCAACTATCTGGGCCGCGCCTATGGGATCGAGGTCCGCGGCATCCAGGGAATCAGCACGGAATCCGAGGCCGGGCTGCGGATCATCGAGGAGCTGGCCGCGTTGCTGGCGGACCGCGGCGTGCCGGCGGTCTTCCCGGAAACCAGCGTGTCCGACCGCAACGTCCGCGCCCTGGTCGAAGGGGCGGGGGCGCGCGGCCATCGGGTGACGCTGGGCGGCGCCCTGTTCTCCGACGCCATGGGTGCGCCGGGCAGCTACGAAGGCACCTACATCGGCATGATCGACCACAATGTAACGACCATCGCCCGCGCGCTGGGCGGCGAGGCGCCGGCCGCCGGCTTCCAGGGCAAGCTCGCCCTGGCGCAGCGCTGACGCGGCGGAGAAGGAACGGACCATGCAGTATCTCTGGCGCACCCCCGGCAGCCGCACCGCCCCCGAAGAGGCCTCGCCCATCGGGCCGCCGCCCCTGGAGATCCGCGGCCTGACCGTCGCCTACCACCGCCGGCCGGTGCTGTGGAACGTCGACTACGCCGCCCCGTCGGGTGGGCTGATCGCCGTGGTCGGGCCGAACGGGGCGGGCAAATCGACCCTCATCAAGGCGTGCCTCGGGCTGGTCCCCAGCGTGTCGGGGACGGTCGAGGTGTTCGGCCGCCCGATCGCCAAGCAGCGCCGCCTGATCGGCTATGTGCCGCAGCGGGAAAGCGTGGACTGGGACTTCCCCGTCTCGGCGCTCGACGTGGTGGCGATGGGCCGCTATGGGAAGATCGGCTGGTTCCGCCCGGTCACCCGCGCCCACAGGGAGGCGGCGCTGCACGCGCTGGAGCGGGTGGGCATGGCCGACTTTGCCAGGCGCCAGATCGGCCAACTCTCCGGCGGCCAGCAGCAGCGCGTCTTCCTGGCCCGCGCACTGGCGCAGGAGGCGCAGCTCTATTTCATGGACGAGCCCTTCGCCGGGGTGGACGCCGCGACGGAGCGCGCGGTGCTCCAGGTGCTGCGCGACCTCGACGCCGCCGGGCGGACGGTGATCTGCGTTCACCACGATCTTCAGACGGTCAGCGACTATTTCGACCACGCGCTGCTGCTCAACACCCGCGTGGTCGCCCAGGGGCCGGTCGCGCGGGTGATGACCCCCGATCTGCTGTCCCGCACCTATGGCGGACGGCCCATGCCGGCTCCCGCCGCCGCGGAGGCATCATGATCGACCCCATGTTCGAGGAGGCGTTGCGCGTCCTGACCTTCCAGTCCGGCTTCAACAGCGCCGTGGTGGTCGCCGGGACCGCCGCGCTGGGGCTGGCCGGCGGAACCGTCGGCACCTTCCTGCTGCTGCGCCGCCGCGCGCTGGTCAGCGACGCGCTGAGCCACGCCACCCTGCCCGGCATCGCCATCGCCTTCCTGGTCGGGGCGGCGCTCGGCCTGCCGGAGCGGTCGCTGCCCCTGCTGCTGGCCGGGGCGGTGGCCAGCGGGGTGGTCGGGCTGCTGACCGTGCAGGCGCTGTCCCGCTTCACCCGGCTGACCGAGGATTCGGCGATCGGCGCGGTGCTGTCGGTCTTTTTCGGGCTGGGCGTCGTGCTGCTCAGCGTCATCCAGAATTTGGAGCTGGGCGGGCAGGCCGGGCTGAAGACCTTCATCCTCGGCCAGACCGCCGCCATGGCTCAGGGTGAGGCCATCGCCATCGGCCTTCTGGCCGCCGGGGCGGCGCTGGCCGTCGCCCTGCTGTTCAAGGAACTGCGGGTGCTGGCCTTCGATCCCGGCTTCGCCGCCGTGCAGGGCTGGCCGGTCGGGGCGCTCGACCTCGTGCTGATGGGGCTGGCGACGCTGGTGACGGTGATCGGCCTCCAGACCGTGGGGCTGATCCTGGTGGTCGCGCTTCTCATCATCCCGCCCGCCGCCGCCCGCTTCTGGACCGACCGGCTGCCCGCCCTGACCGTGGCCGCGGCGGTGATCGGCGCGCTGTCCGGCTGGCTCGGCGCCACCCTGTCGGCCCTGCTGCCCAAGCTGCCGGCGGGGGCGGTCATCGTCCTGGTCGCCGGGGGCTTCTTCCTGCTCAGCTTCCTGTTCGCCCCGGCGCGCGGGCTGGTCGCCGCCGCGCTGCGTCAAGGGCGGCTGCGCCTGACCTTCGCCGAGCGGCGCGCCCTGACCGACCTTCTGGACGGCCGGCCGGTGGAGGGCTCCGTAGCGCTCTGGCTGCGCCTGCGCGGGTATATCCGGGACGGCGCCCTGACCCCCGCCGGGCAGACCGCCGCCCGGGCGGCGGCGCGCGACCGCCGGCTGTGGGAGCGGTTCCTGGCCGACTACCCGGCCCTGCTGCCCGCCCACGCCAACTGGGGCGTGGACCCCATCGACTCGGTCCTGCCCGGCGACATGGTCCGGCTGCTGGAGGAGCGGAGCGCCCCGTCATGATGCCCGACGTCCAGGAATTCCTTCAGATCGACGCCCCCGCCCTGCTCGCCGCGGTGCTGGCCTGCGCCGCCTGCGCGCTGGTCGGCAACTTCCTGGTGTTGCGGCGCCAGGGGATGATGGGCGACGCGGTCAGCCACGCCATCCTGCCCGGCATCGTCGGCGGCTTCCTGGTCGCCGGCACGCGGGAGACGCTGCCGATGATGCTCGGCGCGCTGGCCGCCGCGGCGCTGGCCGGCCTGCTGATCGAGGCGGTGCGGCGGCTGGGCCGGCTGGAGTCCGGCGCCGCCATGGGCGTCGTCTTCACCGTGATGTTCGCCGCCGGCGTGGTGATGATCGAGCAGGCGTCGGCCGGCGGGGTCGACCTCGACGCCGACTGCGTGCTCTACGGCCAATTGGAGACCATCCTGTGGCTGGCCCCCAAGGGCTGGGAGTCGCTGGCCGACCCGGCGGTGTGGGCGGCCCTGCCGCGGGAGGTGCTGACGCTGGCCGCCGTCTTCGCGCTTTGCGTCGCCCTGGTCGGGCTGTTCTACAAGGAGCTGAAGATCACCACCTTCGATCCGGCGCTGGCCTCCACGCTGGGCATCCCGGCCGGGCTGTTCCATTACGGGGTGGTGCTTCTGGTCGCCGCCACCGCGATCGCCGCCTTCGAGGCGGTGGGCTCCATCCTGGTCATCGCCATGCTGATCGCCCCGCCCGCCGCGGCGCGCCTGCTGACCGACCGGCTGGCCGCGCAGATCCTGCTCAGCGTCGCGCTGGGGGTGCTGGCGGCGCTGGCCGGCTATGGCGCCGCGGCCTTCGGGCCGATGCTGCTCGGGGCCTCCCACTCGCTGAACGCGGCGGGGATGATCGCGGTGGCGTCCGGCCTGATTCTGGCGCTGGCCGTCCTGTTCGGGCCGCGCCACGGTCTGCTGGGCCGGCGCCGCGCCGTTGGCCGGTTGCGCAACTCCCCCGGATTCATTGCTCCGGAGGCGCAAAAGCCGTAACGTTTTCGCCTCGTCCGATGCGGAGCGCCGAATGCCGTTCCCCCACCGCCGGCCGCGCCGCTGGAGCTGGCTCACCCTGGTCGCGTTCCTCCTCCTGATGGCGAGCGCGCTGCACACCCTGCAGCATCTTCTGGAACATGGGACGGACGAGCTGATCTGGCCCTTCTTCGGGATCGGGCTGGCCGGCGCGGTGATGGCCCTGGCGGTGCTGCGCGAGCGGGAGGCCACCCGGCGCGCCCAGGCGGAGGCCCGCGCCGCCGACAGCCGGGCGGCGGACGCCCACCGCCGCCTGTCCGAGGCCATCGAGGTCGTCAACGAGGGCTTTGCCTTGTTCGACGCGGATGACCGGCTGGTCCAATGCAACGCCCGTTTCCGCGAGATCTACGCCCTGCTGGGGCCTCTGGAGCCCGGCATCACCTTCGAATCGCTGATCCGCCGCGCCGCCGCCGCCGGCCATTACCCCGACTGCGGCCCCTGCGACATCGACCGCTGGGTCGAGCGGGAGATGGAGCGGCACCGCAACCCGCAGGGGCCGCAAGTGCTGCGGATCGGCGACGGACGCTGGTTCAAGATCGAGGAACGGCGGACCAGCGACGGCGGCTATGTCGGGCTGCGCACCGACATCAGCGAGCTGAAACGGCGCGAGCAGGAACTGGCCCACAAGTCCGACCTTCTGGAGGCCACCTTCAGCGCCATGTCGCAGGGCCTCGTGGTGTGGAGCGCGGACTATCATTTCCTGACCTGCAACCGGCGCCTGCGGGAAATGCTCGACCTGCCGGACGACGCGCTCCATCCCGGCCTCAGCATGGCCGGCTTCCTGCGCTTCATGGCCGAACGCGGCGAGTTCGGCCCCGGCGATACGGCGGAGATCGTCGCCCGCCATTTGACCAACCTGCGCCCCGAGGGCGTCAGCCGCATCGAGCGCACGCGCCCCGACGGCCGGGTCCTGGAGATCACCGCCGGCTTCCTGCCCGACCGCTCGGTCCTGATGACCTACACCGACATCACCGATCACCGCCGGGCGGAGCTGGCCCTGCGCGAGAGCGAGGACCGTTTCCGCAAACTGTCGGACGCCGCCATGGACGGGATCCTGGTGCATGAGCAAGGGGTGATCGCCGACGCCAACCGTGCCGCCGCCGCCATCCTGGGCTATGCGCCGGACGAGCTGACGGGGCTGTCCATCACCGCGCTGATGGTGCCGGAGGACCGTGAACTCAACTGGCTGCGCATCCGAGCCCGCGACGAAACCCCCTTTGAAGCCATCTGCCTGCGCCGCAACGGCGAACGGCTGACGGTGCAGGGGGAGACCCGCTACGTTCCCTACCGCGGGCGGACAATGGCCATGGTGTCCTTCCGCGACATCACCGCCCACCGCCTTGCGGAGGCGCAGCTCCGCCTCGCCAAGGAGCAGGCGGAGCTGGCGAGCCGCGCCAAGTCGGAGTTCCTGCGCACCATCAGCCACGAGATCCGCACCCCGATGAACGGCGTCCTCGGCATGCTGGGGCTGCTGCTGGACGGCCCGCTGGGGGAGGAGCAGCGCGCCTACGCCCGCACCGCCCGCGAGTCGGCGGAGGCGCTGCTGTTCATGCTGAACGACATCCTGGACATCTCCAAGATGGAGGCCGGGAAGCTGACCCTGGAGTCGGGCCGCTTCTCCCCCGCCGAGGTGGTGGAGAGCGTGGTCGAGCTGCAGGCTGCCCGCGCCTTCGCCAAGGGGATCGAGCTGGCCGTCTGCATCCCCGGCGGCCTGCCGGCGGCGCTGCGCGGCGACTCGGGGCGGGTCAGGCAGGTCCTGCTGAACCTCGTCGGCAACGCCGTGAAGTTCACCGACCGCGGTGGCATCGCCGTCACCCTGTCGGAGCTGGAGGGCGGCGGACAGGCGCCGCCGCGCCTGCGCTTCGAGGTGACCGACACCGGGATCGGCATTCCGCAGGACGCGCAGGCCGACCTCTTCACCGAATTCTCCCAGGTGCATCCCCGCCTGTCGCGGCGCCACGACGGCGCCGGGCTGGGGCTGGCGATTTCCAAACGGCTGGTGGAGATGATGGGGGGAAGCATCGGCTTCGACAGCACCGCCGACCAGGGCAGCCGCTTCTGGTTCACCCTGCCGCTGGAGCCCGGGCCGCTGGAGCCCGGGCCGCCGGAGGCCGGGCCACTGGAGCCCAGGACGGCGTGGGCCGCCGTCGCGGAACCGCCGCTGGCCGGGGAAACGGTTCTGCTTCTGGAATCCAACCCCGTCGCCCGGCGGGCTTTGGCCGAGCAGTTCCACTCCTGGGGGGCCACGGTCAGCGCGCCGGACGTCGTGGCGATGGTGGCCGGGCTGGACGCCGGCACCCTGCCCGCCGCTGGCATCGCGGTGATCGGCAGCGTGGAGACTCCGGTCGCCGGCTCGCTGACCGACCGGCTGCGCGCGCGGGGCGTGCGGCGGATCGTCCGTCTCGCCTTGCCGCACCGGACCGCGGGCGGGGACGGCAATGGCGCCGACGCCACGGTGACGAAGCCGGCCCGGCCCTCCCGCCTGCTCGCCGCCGTCACCGGGCGGAGCGTGGCGGAAGCGCCGCCCGCCGCGCCGTCGCCTGTGCAAAGCCCCGCCGCCCCGTCCACCGCCGGAACAGGCCGGCGGATTCTCCTGGTCGAGGACAGCCCAACGAACCAGATGGTCGCCGCCCTGCTGCTGCGGGGCGCCGGCTATCGCGTCGACATCGCCAACAACGGACGGGAAGCGCTGGAGGCGATGGCGGCCGCGGCGGCCGGCCCGTCGCCCTACGGGCTGGTCCTGATGGACCTCGCCATGCCGGAGATGGACGGGCTGACCGCCACCCACCGGCTGCGCGCCCTGCCGCCGCCGGCCGGCACCGTCCCGATCATCGCCATGACCGCCGACGCCATGGACAGCGACCGCGAACGCTGTCTGGCCGCCGGGATGAACGGGCACGTCGCCAAGCCGATCGACCGTCCGCATCTTCTGGAGACGGTGGCCCGCTGGCTGGACGCCACCACGGTGGAGTCCACCCCGTTGGAGTCCGCCGCCCTTGCCACGCCCTGGGACGGCCCCACCTCTGCGCGCGTCGGGGATATGGGCACGCCGGAGAAAGGCGTTTTGGACATGGAGGTCCTGCAACAGCTCGCCCAGGATCTCGACGCGGAGCTTCTGGCCGACGTCATCCGCCAGTTCGTGGAGGAGACGCTGGAGCGGGCCGAGAGGATCGCCCGCGGCGGCGCGGAAGCGGCGGGGGGAGGCCCGGCCGATCTCGCCGGGCTGGCGAAGGAGGCCCACACGCTGAAGAGCACCGCGGGGACCTTCGGCGCCCGCGACCTGTCGGCGGCCGCCCGGGCGCTGGAGCTGGCCTGCCGGAGCAACGCGGTGGGTGAGGTGACGTCGCTGTGCCGCGACATCCCCCGCCTCACCCGGGAAGCCGTGGAGGCCTACCGGCTCCGCGGCTACGTCACGTCATGACGCGGCTTCACTCCATGACGCTGATGTTGACCGCGGCGTCCTTGCCGTTGTTGCCGCGCGCGACCTCGAACTCGACGCGCTGGCCCTCGGACAGGGCGTGAAGACCCGACTTCTGCACGGCCGTGATGTGCACGAACACGTCCTTGGCGCCGGCCTCCGGCGCGATGAAGCCATATCCCTTGGTGGTGTTGAACCATTTGACGGTGCCGGTGGTCATAAGGCGAACTCCTGCTCCTCGGTCGGGTTCCGCCGCCGATCCGCGCCGCGGGGCGAAAGGGACCGGCGAAGGACGATGGACGGTGCGGCGGTCATGTGTGGCGATCCGGTGTGGCGCCACGCGGAAGCGCAAGCAAAGCAACGCGAGGGGAGGCTAGCCGGATGGCACCGGAACCGGCAAGGCGGCTTCACGGCATATGCCCAATGTGGCCAGACCGGTCATTTGGAAATAAGCCGATGGCGGCAGGTCCCGGCACGGCAAGACTTTCGATGGTCTTGCGTGAATTGAACGCACACGAAGCCTATGCTTCGACAGGACCAGAGGCGTGAGGCTGGAAACGGGGGATGGGACTCCCGGAGCGGCCGGAAATCAGAGTTTTCCTTCGGCCTGCCAGGCGAGACGCTTGCGGTAGATGGTGGAGGCGCTGATCTCCAGCAGGGCCGCGGCGCGGGGGATGTTGCCGTCGCAGGCGGCGATGGCCTCCTCGATGGCGTCGCGCTCCACCTCCCACAGCGGCTTCACCGTCTTCGGCGACGGCGCGTGGACCACGGGTCCATGGCCGGCGGCGTGCCCGCCGCCATGGCCGTTCCCGGCGCCGACCGCAGGCGACGCCACGGCGGCGCCCGCCGGGGTGCCGAGCGGGGCCGGCAGCATGACCGGCGTCACGGTGTCGCCGTCATGCAGAACCACGATGTTGCGCACCACATTCTGCACCTGCCGCACATTGCCCGGCCAGTGGTAGGTGCGCAGCGCCTGCTCCGCCGCCGGGGAGAAGCGGACGAAGCCCTTGCCCTCCTCCCGCGCGTAATCGCTCAGGAACTGGCGGCAGATCTCCAGCACGTCGTCCTCGCGCTCGCGCAGGGGCGGCAGATGGATGGGAATGACATGCAGCCGGTAATAGAGGTCCTCGCGGAAGCGACCCTCCTCGACCTCGCGCAGGGGGTCGCGGTTGGTCGCGCAGATGATGCGCAGATCGACCTTCTCCAACCGGCTGCCGCCGACCGGCGTGAAGGTGCCGGTCTGGATGAAGCGCAGCAGTTTGGTCTGGAGGTCGGGCGCCAGCTCGCAGATCTCGTCGAGGAACAGGGTGCCGCCATTGGCCCGCGCCGCGGCCCCCTCGCGGTCGGCCACCGCCCCGGTGAAGGAGCCCTTCATATGGCCGAAGATCTCGCTCTCCATCAGGTCCTTGGGGATGGCCCCGCAGTTGATAGCGATGAAGGGCCGGTCGGCCCGCGGGCTCTGACGGTGGATGGCCTCGGCGCAGACCTCCTTGCCTGTTCCCGACTCGCCGGTGATGAAGACCGTCGCGCGGGAGGAGGCGGCGCTGTCGATGATCCGGTAGACCGCCTGCATCGCCAGCGAGGAGCCAAGGAAACCGTGGTAGCGGCTGCGCCCCAGGTCCTTCTCGAAGCTGTCGACGAGCTGGGCGAGGCGCAGCCGCTCCATGGCGTTGCGCACGGTGACGGTCAGCCGCTCCGCCGAGAAGGGCTTCACCAGGAAATCATAGGCGCCGTAGCGCATCGCCTCCACCGCCACCCCGACCGAGCCATGGGCGGTGATGATGATGACCGCGCAGGGCAGCGCCTGGGCGCTGATCCGCTTCAGCACGTCCATCCCGTGCATGTCAGGAAGCTGGAGGTCCAGCAGCACGATCCGCGGCACGCCGTCGGCCAATTGCTCCAGCGCCTCGGCTCCCGTCTCCACCGTGGTGACGGCGGTGCAGTCCTTCTTCAGGAACTCCGCATAGACGCGGGCCAGCGACGGCGTGTCTTCGACGAGAAGGATTGGCGTTGAGCGGGCGGGCATGGACCGTTTGAATTCAAATGGAAAATACGGAAAAAGACAGTCGGATTGCACTGGTTATCAGCAAATCCTTAAAAATGCACTCTACGCGATGACGGGCCGCGGACGAAAGACCTGGAATGCGGGCGCGCAAGGAAATATCCCATCCATGGTTTCACATTTCGGTCATGGATGTGCATTTCACACCGGATTCGCTGTGAGGATCAGCGAAGGACGCTTGTACCGGGCGCCGTGATGGAATATCTGAATTCTACAAAATCCATAGCAAGGAGCGGCGGACGCCCGTGGCCGAAACATCCGTGCTGTCCGGCAAGCGCATCCTGCTCGTCATCGCGGGCGGCATCGCGGCCTACAAAAGCCTGGAGCTGATCCGCCGCCTGAAGGAGCGGGGCGTGCGCGTGCGCGCGGTCCTGACCCGTGCGGGGGCGCAGTTCGTCACGCCTCTGTCCGTGCAGGCGCTGACCGAGGACACCGTCTATCAGGATCTGTGGTCCCTGACCGACGAATCGGAGATGGGGCACATCCAGCTGTCGCGCGACGCCGATCTGCTGGTCGTCGCCCCGGCCACCGCCAACCTGCTGGCCCGCATGGCCGCCGGCATGGCCGACGATCTGGCCGCCACTGTCCTGCTGGCCACCGACAAGCCGGTGCTCGTCGCCCCGGCGATGAACGTCCGCATGTGGGAGCATCCGGCGACCCGGGACAATCTGGTGCTTCTGGAGAAGCGCGGCGTGCGCCGGATCGGCCCGAACAAGGGCGAGATGGCCTGCGGCGAGTACGGGTTCGGGCGCATGGCCGAGCCGATGGAGATCGTCCAGGCCATCACCACCCATTTCGAGGAGCTGGACGCGCCCAAGCCGCTGGCCGGCAAGCGCGCCCTGGTCACCAGCGGCCCGACGGTCGAGCCCATCGACCCGGTGCGCTACATCGCCAACCGCTCCTCCGGCAAACAGGGCCACGCCATCGCCGAGGCGCTGCGGCGGCTGGGCGCCGACGTGACGCTGGTCACCGGCCCGACCCGCCTGCCCGACCCGCCCGGCTGCACCGTGCGCCCCATCGAGACGGCACGGGAGATGCTGGCGGCCTGCGAGGCGGCCCTGCCCGCGGACATCGCGGTCTGCGCCGCCGCCGTCGCCGACTGGCGCGTGGCCGGCGTGTCGGACCGCAAGCTGAAGAAGGACGGCGGCGGCCCGCCGAGCCTGACCCTGACCGAGAATCCCGACATCCTGGCGACCCTGTCCCAGCCGGGGCCGCGCCGTCCGGCGTTGGTCGTCGGCTTCGCCGCGGAGACCGGCAACGTGGTGGACTACGCGACCGCCAAACGCGCGCGCAAGGGCTGCGACTGGATCGTCGCAAACGACGTGTCGCCGGGCACCACCACCTTCGGCGGGGCCGACAACACCGTCCATCTGATCCGCGACGACGGCGCCGAGGACTGGCCCACCATGGGCAAGGACGCCGTGGCCGCCCGCCTGGCCGAGGCCATCGCTCGGCATTTCACTCCGCCCTCTACCCCCGCCCCCCAGGAGACCATTCCGTGAGCGCAACGGCATCCGCCATTCCTGTTCCCATCGTCCGGCTCGCCCACGCCGCAGGGCTGGACCTGCCGGCCTACGCGACCGAACACGCGGCGGGCATGGACCTGCTGGCCGCGCTGGCGGAGCCGGTCGTCCTGGAACCGGGCCGCCGCGCGCTGATCCCCACGGGCGTCGCCTTCGCCCTGCCCGACGGCTACGAGGCGCAGGTCCGGCCGCGCTCCGGCCTGGCGCTGAAGCACGGGGTCACGGTGCTGAACAGCCCCGGCACCATCGACGCCGACTACCGCGGCGAGGTCGGGGTGATCCTGATCAACCACGGCGACCAACCCTTCACGGTGGAGCGCGGGCAGCGCATCGCCCAGCTCGTGATCACCCGCTATGAGCGCGCCGCCTGGGCCGAGTCGGCCGCGCTGCCCGACAGCGCCCGCGGCACCGGGGGCTTCGGCTCCACCGGCCAGTTCGTCCCGCCCTCCCCTGCGCAGGAGTCGCGCTGATGCTCCGCATTTCCAAGAAGCTGATGTTCGCGATCGAGGCGGTTCTGGACATCGCCTACAATGCCGGCACCGAACCCGTGCAGTCCGGCGAGATCACCCGCCGCCAGGGCATTCCCAAGCGCTATCTGGAGCAGGTGCTCCAGCAGCTCGTCCGCGACGGCGTCCTGGCCGGCGTGCGCGGGCCGCGCGGCGGCTACCGGCTGGCCCGCGAGCGCCGGCGGATCACGCTGGGCGAGATCGTGAAGGTCGTCCGCTCCATGGAGACCGCGACCGACCCCATCGAGGAACCGGCCGGCTCCATCCTGGGGCACAAGGTGGTGCGCCCGCTGTGGAACGAGCTTCAGGAGGAATGCATGAAGAAGCTCGACGACATCACCATCGAGGATCTCTGCCTGCGCGCCCGCACCGCCGGCGTCGAGAGCGAGACCGAAGACCGCATCGATTTTACGATTTGATCCCACCCGGAAAACGGTTAAATTCTACATATGCTGTAGAAAGTGGGAAAATACCACATACCGGAGGAGTGAAAAATGCCGGGTTCCGAGTTTCGCGGTAAGATCTACGACAGCATTCTCGACACCGTCGGCGCCACGCCGCTGGTGCGCGTCAATCGGCTGGCCGAGGACGCCGGGGCCAAGGCCCAGATCGTCGGCAAGCTGGAGTTCTTCAACCCACTGGCCAGCGTAAAGGACCGCATCGGCTTCGCGATGATCGACGCGGCGGAGCGCGCCGGCACCATCGAAGCGGGCCGCACCACTCTGGTCGAGCCGACGTCGGGCAACACCGGCATCGCGCTGGCCTTCGTCGCCGCCGCCAAGGGCTACCGGCTAATCCTGACCATGCCGGAAAGCATGTCGGTCGAGCGCCGCAAGATGCTGAAGCTGCTGGGCGCCGAGCTGGTCCTGACGCCGGCGGCGGAGGGCATGAAGGGCGCCATCCGCCGGGCCGACGAGATCGTCGCCACCGATCCGAACGCCTATATGCTCCAGCAGTTCAAGAACGCCGCCAACCCGGAGATCCACCGCAACACCACGGCGGAGGAGATCTGGAAGGACACCGACGGCAAGGCCGACTTCCTGATTTCCGGCGTCGGCACCGGCGGCACGCTGACCGGCGTGTCGGAGGTCCTGAAGGCCCGCAAGCCCGGTTTCCGCACCATCGCGGTGGAGCCGGAGGACAGCCCCGTCCTGTCCGGCGGCATGCCCGGCCCGCACAAGATCCAGGGCATCGGCGCCGGCTTCGTGCCGGACGTCCTGAAGAAGGACCTGATCGACGAGGTCGTGCGCATCTCCAACCAGCGCGCCTTCGAGACGGCCCGCAAGGTGGCGAAGCTGGAAGGCATCCCGGTCGGCATCTCCTCGGGTGCCGCGCTGGCCGCGGCGCTGGAGATCGGCTCCCGTCCGGAGAACGAGGGCAAGCTGATCGTCGTGATCCTGCCATCCTTCGCCGAGCGCTATCTCTCCACCGCCCTGTTTGAAGGGCTGGAGTAACCCGGCGCCCCTCTCCCACATCCACCTGCGGCTGTGGGAGAGGGATCTCCGGTACATGTTCCTGCGCAACCGGACGGCGAATATTGCGCCGCCGCGCATCCTGCTGTAGAGTGGGCTCCGTCCGGTCTTTGTGCCTGCCCCTGGCATCAGGCGGCGCTTTGACAAAAAGATTGGATTTTAGTAATCTAACTTGTCTGCGCCGGGAGTTTCGGCCGGCGCGGCTCCGCCTTTTCAGGCGACGGCCCGGCTTGCGCCACGGGCGCCCGACGATGCGGAGCTGACGGCACAGGACCAGCGGGGGAGGCCACCATGGGCGTCGCGATTCCGAATGCCTCGACGATGAACTGGTTCCAGTTCCGCGGCATCACCAACGAATTGGACTCCAACCTCGCATCCACCGACTACCGCCAGTTCACGGTGTCGAAGGCCGGCGAATTCAATTTCCGAATCGCCGACATCAACACCAACATCAAGATCGTCGACCAGAACAACAAGGTCGTCGCCGAGGCCAAGGCGAAGAACGAGGCGGCGGAGGCCAGCGCGAAGCTCGGCCCCGGCACCTACACGGCGGTCATCTCCCAGGCCGTCCGCGGCGTGAATGAACGCGAATACACGCTGGACATCACCGAACGCCAGAACATCATGATGGTGGGGACCGGCGCCCAGATGAAGGGCATCGCCCGCGCCGTCGTCGGCAAGGATCCAGGTGTCCAGAAGCACACGCTGACCGTCGCGCAGGGCGGCGAGTTCGTCGGCAACATGTCCCTTCCCTTGACGCGCTGGGCCCTCATGAGCAAGGAGGGCAAGGTCGTGGCCTCCGGCGACACGATGGACCCGGCCAAGTCGGGTGAGGACATGCTGAAGAAGCCCAGCTTCAAGATCGACCCCGGCCAGTACGAGTTGGTGATCGTCCCGCCGAAGAACGTGATCGGCGAAATCCCCTATCAGCTGAACTTCGTCCAGAAGGTCGCCAAGTCGCCCGAATCGACCGAGGAACGCCCGTTCGACAAGATCATGCGGGAGCGCGAGGCCCGGCTGAAGCAGTGGGCGGCGGAGGACGCGAACAAGTCGTCCAGCACGTCGAAGACCACCCCCTACAAGATGAGCCTGCTCGCCTGACGCCGCCCGCCGCAGGAGCCCGAGCGAGGGGGCTTGCGCGGCATGGGGCGTTCCGCGCTATTCTGCGGATCATGGATTTCACCGACACCCAGCTTCACCGCTATTCCCGCCACATCATCCTGCCGGAGGTCGGCGGCATCGGGCAGGAGGCGCTGTTGCGCGCCCGCGTCCTGGTCGTCGGGGCCGGCGGGCTGGGCGCACCGTTGCTGCTCTACCTCGCCGCGGCGGGGGTGGGGACCATCGGCGTCATCGACGACGACACGGTGGACCTGTCCAACCTGCAACGGCAGGTGATCCACGACGAGTCGTCGCTCGGCGTTCCGAAGGTGGAGAGCGCCGCCGCCCGCATCCGCGCGCTCAATCCCGACGTGGCGGTGGAGGTGCACAAGACGCGCCTGACGAAGGACAACGCGCTGGACCTGATCGGCCGCTACGACATCGTGGCCGATGGGTCCGACAATTTCGCCACGCGCTTCCTGCTGAACGACGCCTGCTACTTCGCGAAGAAGACGCTGGTGTCGGCGGCGATCCTGCGCTTCGACGGGCAGGTGTCCACCTTCAAGGCGCATCTCGGCGATCCGCACCCCTGCTACCGCTGCCTGTTCCCGGAACCGCCGCCGCGCGGGCTGGTGCCGTCCTGCTCCGAGGGCGGCGTGCTGGGAGCGCTGGCCGGCTTCGTCGGTTCGCTCCAGACGACCGAGGTGCTGAAGGAGATCATGGGCATCGGCGAGGGCCTGTCGGGCAGCCTGATGATGCTGGACACGCTGCACGCCTCCTTCCAGCGCATCACCGTGCGCCGCGACCCGGACTGCCCCTTGTGCGGCCCCCACCCGACCATCCACGACCTGTCCGCCCACTGAGCGGCGATTGGGAGAACCCTTTAGTCATGGAAGGTCCTGAGTCCCTGTCCATCGTCCTGTTCGCGGGCGGCTTCGACCGGGTTCACTACGCCCTGGTGATGGCCAGCGCGGCGGCGGCGACCAACCGCAAGGTCACGCTGTTCTTCACCGGCCGCGCCCTGAACACGCTGCTGGCCGAGGGTGCGGACGGCGTGCCGGGCTGGCACCGGCTGGACCCCGCCGACGACGGCAGCCGCCCGGCGGAGCGCGACGCCGCCTTCACCGCCAACGGACTGGCCGGCTTCGAGGAGTTGCTGGAGGCCTGCGTGATGCTGAAGGTCACGGTCATGGCCTGCGAAATGGGGCTGCGCGCGCTCGGCCTGCCTGCCGGTGTGCCGTTGCGCCCCGACGTGCCGGTGAAGACCGGCGGCGTCGTCACCTTCCTGAACGACGCGCCGAAGACCGGCGCGATCCTGTTCGTGTGAGCGCGATGACCGACGACCACAGCCTGGTGATCGAACAGGCGAACCGCTTCGAGGCGATCGCCGCGGAGGGCTTCGAGGGCCGCCCCTACCGGGACGCGCTGGTCCATCTGGCGCAGCATGTGACGGCGCATCCCAATCTCGCACCGCGGGTGGCGCACGCCCTGCGCATGATGATCGGCTTCATCGAGGACAGCGACCCGGCGAAGCGCTTCGGCCCGAAGGTGGCGATTTTGCGGGAGGCGGTGGAGCTGCTGGAGGGGTGAGGGCAGCTCTTCGGATTCCCGGCGAACAACAAAATTCACACGGATTGCACGGATTTAAGCACGGATGACACGGATTTTTCTTGGACTTGCTTCGTGCAAGCTGATCGATCCGACACGAGCTGCGCACGAGTATAAAAATCCGTGAAATCCGTGAAATCCGTGAAAACACTATTGCCCCCCAAAACTCCTGCCGCTCACACGGACTTGCTGTCCAGCGCGTAGCCCGCCGAGCGGACGGTGCGGATCAGGTCCATCTCCGTCTCCTCGTTCATCGCCTTGCGCAGGCGGCGGATGTGAACGTCGACGGTGCGCGGCTCGACATAGACGTCGTGGCCCCACACCACGTCGAGAAGCTGCTCGCGCGAGAAGACGCGGCCGGGATGCTGCATGAAATGGCGCAGCAGGCGGAACTCGGTCGGCCCCAGATGCACGTCGCGACCGTTCCGGCGCACCCTGTGGGCGGCCAGATCCATGGTCACGTCGGCGAACTGCAGCGTCTCGTCCGTCATGCCGGGGGCCGAGCGGCGCAGAACGGCGCGCATGCGGGCGACCAGCTCGGTCGGGGAGAAGGGCTTTGTGATGTAGTCGTCGGCGCCGGAGTTCAGGCCGCGCACGCGGTCCGCCTCCTCGCCACGGGCGGTCAGCATGATGATCGGGATATCGCGCATCTTGCTGTTGCGGCGCATCTGGCGGCAAACCTCCAGCCCCGACATCAGCGGCAGCATCCAGTCGAGCAGGACGATGTTCGGCGTCTGCTCCCCGGCCAGCAGAAGAGCTTCCTCGCCGTCGGTGGCGGCGTTCACGCGGAAGCCTTCCTTCTCCAGATTGTACTTCAGCAGCGTCACGATGTCGGCTTCGTCCTCGACGATGAGAACGAGCGGCTTCAGCGCCGAATTCATGCTTGTCCCGCTCCCACTGCGCGTCTCGCCGTCACGCGGCATGTCCCGCTCCATCGTTATCCGGACCACCGTCCCGCGGCAATCCCCGTTCCACCGCCTCCGTGGCCGCATCCATGACCGAACCACCCGGCTCGACCACGGCGAAGCTGCTGCCGTCGTTCTTCGGGCGCGCCGCGCGCAGCGTCGTCCCGACCACCAGATAATGGATGGTCTCGGCGATGTTGGTGGCGTGGTCGCCGATCCGCTCCAGGTTCTTCGCCATGAACAGCAGGTGCGTGCAGGGCGTGATGTTGCGCGGGTCCTCCATCATGTAGGTCAGGACCTCGCGGAACAGGCTGGTGTAGAGGTCGTCCAGCTCCTCGTCGCGCTCCCAGGCGGCGATGGCGCGCTGGACGTCGCGCTCGATATAGGCGTCCAGCACGTCCTTCATGATCGACTCGACCAGCCGCCCCATGCGCGGGATGGCCGCCGCCGGGCGCACCACCGGCACCTGGGCCAGCGCCAGCGAGCGCTTGGCGATGTTGGAGGCGTAGTCGCCGATCCGCTCCAGATCCGACGCGATCTTCAGCGCCGACACGATCTCGCGCAGGTCCTGGGCCAGCGGCTGGCGCAGGGCGAGCAGCCGCACGGCCTCGGCGTCGATATCGCGCTCGTAGGCGTCGATGCGCTGGTCGGCCTGCATGACCTGGGCGGCCAGCGCGACGTCGCGGCGGGCCACCGCCTTCACGGCGGCGTCCACCTGCGCTTCGGCGACGCCGCCCATCTGGGTGATCAGGTTGGACAGGCGCTCAAGTTCGTGCGCGAAGGAACGCACGATGTGTTCGTTGCTCATGCTTCACGTCCTTCGCTGAGGGAGGAGTGGCGGCGCTGTTGGGGATCAGAGGCCGGGGATCAGCCGTAGCGGCCGGTGATGTAGCCCTGGGTGCGCTCGTCCCGCGGGTTGGTGAAGATTTCCTCGGTATCGTCGCACTCCACCATGTCGCCCAGATGGAAGAAGGCGGTCTTCTGGGAGACGCGGGCCGCCTGCTGCATGTTGTGGGTGACGATGACGATCGTGTAGTTCTCGCGCAGCTCGTCGATCAACTCCTCGATGTGGGCCGTCGCGATGGGGTCGAGCGCCGAGCAGGGCTCGTCCATCAGGATCACCTCGGGGCTGACGGCGATGGCGCGGGCGATGCACAGGCGCTGCTGCTGGCCGCCCGACAGGCCGGTGCCCGGCTCGCGCAGGCGATCCTTCACCTCGTTCCACAGGCCGGCGCGCTTCAGCGAGGTCTGGACGATCTCGTCCATCTCGTCGCGGTGGCTGGCGATGCCGTGGATGCGCGGGCCGTAGGCGATGTTGTCGTAGATCGACTTCGGGAACGGGTTCGGCTTCTGGAAGACCATGCCGACGCGGGCGCGGAGTTGCACGGCGTCGATCGACTTGCCGTAGACATCCTCGCCGTCGAGCGCGATCAGCCCCTCGACGCGGCAGTTCTCGATGGTGTCGTTCATGCGGTTCAGGCAGCGCAGGAACGTCGACTTGCCGCAGCCGGACGGGCCGATCAGCGCCATCACGCGGTTTTCCTGGATCTCCAGGTTGATGCCCTTGAGCGCCTGTTTGGCCCCGTAGAACACCTTGACGTCGCGGGCGACCATCTTGGTGCCGTGAATGCCGGCGGCAGGACGCGAAGGCATGGCCGTGGCCGGGATGTGGGTCTGGACGCTCATGGGGTTACCAACGCCTCTCGAATTTCTTGCGCAGGAAGACGGCCAAGCCGTTCATCAGGATGAGGAAGGCGAGCAGGATCAGGATCGCCGCGGAGGTGCGCTCCGTGAAGGCCCGCTCGGGGCTGTCCGCCCACATGTAGATCTGCACCGGGATGGCCGTGGCGCTGTCGGTCAGGCCGCCGGGGATGTCCACGATGAAGGCCACCATGCCGATCATCAGCAGCGGCGCCGTCTCGCCCAGCGCGCGGGCCATGCCGATGATGGTGCCGGTCAGGATGCCCGGCAGGGCCAGCGGCAGGACATGGTGCGTCACCGTCTGCAGCGGCGAGGCGCCGACGCCCAGCGCCGCCTCGCGGATCGACGGCGGCACCGCCTTCAGCGCGACGCGCGAGGCGATGATGATGACCGGCAGGGTCATCAGCGCCATCACCAGGCCGCCGACCAGCGGGGCGGAGCGCGGCAGCCCGAAGAAGCCGAGGAACACCGCCAGACCGAGCAGGCCGAAGATGATCGAGGGCACCGCGGCGAGGTTGTTGATGTTCACCTCGATCAGGTCGGTCCAGCGGTTCTTCGGCGCGAACTCCTCCAGATAGACCGCGGCGGCGATGCCGATCGGCACCGACAGCAGCATGGTCACCACCAGCGTCAGGGCGGAGCCGACGACGGCCCCCAGGATGCCCGCCTGTTCCGGTTCGCGGCTGTCGCCAGCGGTGAACAGGGTGGTGTTGAAGGTGCTGCGGATCGACCCGTTGGCGACCAGCGCGTCGATGGCCCCGATCTTGACGTCGTTCAGCCGGCGCTCGCTCTCCGGCACGTCGCGCCGGATGAAGCCCTTCATGAACTGGTCGATCTCGTCGTCGGCGCGGACCCAGACCGTCTGCGTGGTGCCGACGATGGAGGGGTTGGCGTTGACCATCGCCTCCAGCTCGTACGGCGCGCCGGAGGACAGCAGGTCGTTCAGCGAGCGGCGGGTGGCGCGGTCGGTGGCCGCGGGGACCTGGGCGTAGAGCGCCTGCCGGACGATGGCGGTGTAGTTCCGCTCCTCGACCTGCTGCTTGTCCAGGGTCACCTCAAGCCGGATCTGCGCCTGCCAGAAGGCGGTGTAGCCCTTGCTGACGATGGAGCCGAGCAGAACCACCAGCATCAGAGACGCAATCCCGACGGCGAGCATCCCGGCGATCCGGAACCGGCGCTCCGCGGCGTAGCGGCGGCGCAGGCGGGCGGAGAACTCCTCGCTCTGGTAGCGCGACTTGGTGACGGCGACCGACATGGCCCGCGTATCCTGTTCCACGAGGTCAGTCATATTTCTCTCGATACTTCTGGACCACCCGGAGGGCGACCATGTTGAGGGTGAGGGTCACGACGAACAGGACGAGGCCCAGCCCGAAGGCCGACAGCGTCTTGGGGCTGTCGAACTCCTGGTCGCCGACCAGCAGCGTGGCGATCTGCGTCGTCACCGTGGTCACGGCGTCCAGCGGGTTGGCGGTCAGGTTGGCGGTCAGGCCGGCGGCCATGGTGACGATCATCGTCTCGCCGATGGCGCGGCTGACCGCCAGCATGACGGCGGCGACGATGCCCGGCAGGGCGGCGGGCAGCACGACCAGACGGATCGTCTCCGACTTGGTGGCGCCCAGCCCGTAGGAGCCGTCGCGCAAGCTCTGCGGCACCGCGTTGATGACGTCGTCCGACAGCGAGCTGACGAAGGGGATGATCATCACGCCCATCACGAAGCCGGCGGCCAGCGCCGATTCGGAGCTGACGCTCAGCCCCAGGCTGTTGCCCACGTCGCGGACGAAGGGCGCCATGGTCAGGGCGGCAAAGAAGCCGTAGACCACGGTCGGGATGCCGGCCAGCACCTCCAGGATCGGCTTCAGCCAGGTGCGCAGGCCCGGGCTGGCGTATTCCGACATGAAGATGGCCGCCATCAGCCCGACCGGAACCGCCACCGCCATGGCGATGCCGGTGATCAGCAGCGTACCGGCGAACAGCGGGATCGCGCCGAAGGAGCCGCTGGAGCCCACCTGGTCGGCGCGCATGGCCATCTGCGGGCTCCAGTGCGTGCCGAACAGGAACTCCAGGGGATTGACCACCGCGAAGAAGCGGATCGCCTCGAACAGAAGCGACAGCACGATGCCGATGGTGGTCAGGATGGCGACCAGCGAGCAGATGACCAGCGCGATGTTGACCGCGCGCTCCACCCGGTTGCGGGCGCGCAGGTCGGGGTCGATCCGGCCGCGGGCGTAGAGCAGGCCGCCGATGGCGACGCAGCAGCCGATGACCAGCAGGCTCCAGTCGCCGAGCGCGTGCAGCCGCAGATAGCGCTCCGCCGCGGCGACGACCTCCGGATCGGGCTCGCGGCCCGTGGCGACGCCGTGGGCGAGGTTCAGGATGTCGGCGCGCAGCAGGCCGAGCGACTGGGCGTCGCCGTTGACCAGCCGGTCCGGCAGGCCGGACAGGACCATCTGCATGACCAGCCAGCCTTCGGACGCCCCCCAGAAGGCGAAGAGCAGCAGGGCCGGAAGCCCCGCCCAGAGGGCGACGTAGAAGCCGTGGTAGGACGGCACCGAATGAAGCTCGACGATGCGGCCGCCGACGGAGGCGACGGCACGCGACCGGCCCATCTGGTAACCGATCACTGTGAGCAGGGCCAGAATGATGAGCAGTACCGTGAGCTGCATGCGAAACCGCCGGAAATGGGCTGAAAACGGGCTCCTGGCACAAACGGGAAACCGGCGGCCCTCCGAGGAGAGCCGCCGGTTCCGTCAGCCGGTCAGAGCTGGAGCGGGGTCAGGTTGGTCGCCGAGGTGCGGGCGGCGTCGCGCTCCGCCTTCGGCAGGGAGATCAGACCCTTGTCGGACAGGTAGCCGTCCTCGCCCATCGCGCGCTCCGAGGTGAACTCGGCGACCAGCTCGCGGATGCCGGGGATGACGCCGGCGTGGGCGTTCTTGATGTAGATGAACAGCGGGCGCGACAGCTCGTACTTGCCGGCCTGGACCGCTTCCGGCGACAGATCGACGCCGTCCATCTTGGCGGTCTGCAGCTTGTCGCGGTTCTGGTCGTAGAAGCTGTAGCCGAACACGCCGAAGGCGTCGGGGTTGGCGGTCAGCTTCTGGACGATCAGGTTGTCGTTCTCGCCGGCCTCGACGTAGCCGCCGTCCTCGCGGATGGTCATGCAAGCCTTTTCACGGGCCTTCTCGTCGGCGACGATGGTCTTGACCTCGGCGACCTTCTTGCAGCCTTCGAGCATCACCAGCTCGTTGAAGCTGTCGCGGGTGCCGGACGTCGGGGGCGGGCCGAGAACCTCGATCTCCTTGTTCGGGAGCTTCGGGTCGATGTCCGACCACTTCTTGTAGGGGTTGGCGACCATCTTGCCGTCGACCGGCACGTCCTTGGCCAGGGCCTTCCACAGGATCTGGGTGGTCAGGTCGGTGTGCGGGGCCTGCTTGGAGTAGGCGAGCGCGATGCCGTCGTAGCCGATCTTCAGCTCGGTGATCTGGGCGACGCCGTTGGCGGCGCACTGCTCGACCTCGGACTTCTTGATGCGGCGCGAGGCGTTGGCGACGTCCGGGTGCTGCGGGCCGACGCCCGCGCAGAACAGCTTCAGGCCGCCACCGGTGCCGGTCGACTCGACGACCGGGGTCTTGAACTTGCCGCCCTTGCCGAAGGCCTCGGCAACCGCCGTGGTGAACGGGAACACGGTCGAGGAGCCGACGGCGCGGATCTGGTCGCGCGACTGGGCGTTCGCAGCACCCGCGAAGGCGGCGGTCATGGCGACGACCGCGGCGGCGGTGACGGCGAGCTTCTTGGAATTCACGGTATCCCTCCGATGGTCCGGTTGCCCCTTTTCCGGGGAACGCGATGGTTCAACCCCGTGCCGCTTCCCCCAGGGGCGGGCGGCTTGCGGGGCGGACACTAGTCGGGGTCCGCGACGCGCTGATTACGGTTTTATGACAGTTTCATGACGACGCCCACTTTCGGTCACGCCGGACGGGGTAGACGCAACCTCTACGCTTGGCGCCGCACCGGCTCCGCGGCGCGGCCCTCTCCCGACTCCTCCGACGCGGCGGGCAGATAGACCGTGAAGGTGCTGCCCACCCCGACCGCGCTTTCGATGGTCAGGCGCCCGCGGTGGCGGTTCACGATGTGCTTGACGATGGCCAGCCCCAGCCCGGTGCCGCCCATCGCCCGCGACCGCGCGGCGTCGACCCGGTAGAAGCGCTCGGTCAGGCGCGGCAGGTGGGTGCGGGCGATGCCCTCCCCCTGGTCGCGCACGGCGACGGCGACCATTTGCATCCCCCGCCCGCCGCGGCCCGCCGGGCCGGACACCCCGACCGCCACACCGTCGGCGAGCGACACGGCGACGGTCACGTCGGTGTTCTCGCGCGTGTATTTGATCGCGTTGCTGACGAGGTTCTGGAAGACCTGGGTGAGCTGGTCCTCGTCGCCGACCACCGCGGGCAGGCCGTCCGGCGCCTCCAGCGTCAGGCGGATGCGGCGGCTGGCCGCCTTCAGCTCCAGCGCCGCCATCACCCCGTCCAGCCGGTCCAGCACGTCGACCTTGCCGGCGGGCGGCATGTGCTCGTCCAGCTCGATCCGCGACAGCGACAGCAGGTCGTTGACCAGGCGGGCCATGCGGCTGGCCTGGTCCTGCATGATCGACAGGAAGCGCTCGTGCGCCTCCAGATCCTCGCGGGCGGGGCCGCGCAGCGTCTCGATGAAGCCGAGCAGGGAGGACAGCGGCGTGCGCAGCTCGTGGCTGGCGTTGGCGATGAAGTCGGCGCGCATCTGCTCCGACCGGCGCAGCGCGGTGATGTCGTGCAGCGTCAGGATGACCATCCGCCCCGGCACGGTTCCGGCGGGCACCCCGTCATCGCCGGGGGCCGGGCGGGGGACGCGCCGCTGGAAGGGCTTGACCCGCACCTCGAACATGCGCTCCACCGGCACCGGCAGGCTGAATTCCAGGATGCGCGAGGCGCCGCCCTTCAGCACCGCGTCCACCGCCTCCAGCACCGCCGGGTTGCGCAGCGAGGCGGCGAGGTCGCGGTCGAGGATGCGGTCGCCGAACAGGGCGCGCGCGGCTTGGTTGGCCCGCGCCACCTGCCGCTCCGCCCCGACCAGGACCAGCGGGTCGTGCAACGCCTCGATGATCGACTCGTTGGCTTCGAGTTGGGCCAGCGCCAGTTCGGTGCGGGCGTTCATGACCCGGTGCAGCCGCACCGCCGCCGCCGCCGCCGCCCGCACCGGGCGGGAGGCGGTGACGGGCAAGGACGGGACCGCCTCCGTCGGGCCGGCGGCGAGCTGTGCCGCGTGGGCGGCCACCGTCCGCAGGTCGCGGAAATACAGCTGGATCATCAGCGCCACCCCACCGACCCCGGCCAGCCCGCCCAGGATCGCCACCGCCGGTCCGATCGTCCCCTGCCGCCACAGTCCCCACAGGGCCGGCAGCAGCGGCGCCAGCGCCAGCGCGGCGGCAAGGATCAACCGGAGGGGCGGCATCGGCTTGGGAGTCATGATCGGCGCTTTCCGTGCGTCGGACGGTTGTCGGGACGGAACTCCGCTTTTACACCATCCCGCAAGCCGGTGAGCGGGCGTCACAAAAGATTAACGCGCGGGCCGGGGTCATCGCCCGGCCCGCGCGTCGTCCAAAAAACCCTCCCGCTTACCAGGGCAGCGAGTCGTGGGCCGCCAGCGCCGCCGCGGTGACCAGATCGTTGACCGAGGCGCCCATGGTGACGATCTGCGCCGGCTTGTCCAAGCCGATCAGCAGCGGGCCGATCATCTGGCCGCCGGCCATCTTGTTGAGCAGCTTCGCCGTGATGTTGGCCGAATGCAGGCCGGGCATGATCAGCACGTTGGCCGGGCCGGACAGCCGGCAGAAGGGGTAGACCCGCTTCATCAGCTGGTAGTCCAGCGCCACGTCCGCCGACATCTCCCCGTCATACTCGAAATCGACGCGGCGGCTGTCGAGAATGGAGATGGCCTCGCGCAGCGGGTCGGTGTGGGGGTGCGGGTGCTGGCCGAAGTTGGAGAAGGACAGCAGCGCCACCCGCGGTTCGTGCCCCATCTGGCGCGCCTTGGCCGCGGCGCCGATGGCGATGTCGGCCAGCGTCTGGCCGTTGGGGCGGACATGCACCGTGGTGTCGGCGATCAGCACCGTGCGGTTGCGCGTCAGGAAGACGTGCAGGCCGAAGACCGGCTCGTTCGCCTTGGCGTCGATGACCCGGCGGATCTCCTCGAAGGCCACGCCGAAGGTGCGGGTCAGGCCGGTGACCATGGCGTGGGCGTCGCCCTGCGCCACCATCAGCGCGGCGAAGACGTTGCGGTCCTGGTTCACCATGCGCTGGCAGTCGCGCAGCAGGGCGCCCTTGCGCTGCATCCGGCGGTACAGATAGTCGCTGTAGCGGCGGTTGGCGTCGGAGACTCGGGCGTTGTGGATCTCCAGCGAGACGCCGGACTGGCCCATCGCCGCCAGTTGCTCCTTGATGACCGCCTCGCGCCCGATCAGCACCGGCGTGCCGAAGCCGGCGGCGCGGTAGGCGAGCGCGGCGCGGATCGTCCGCTCCTCCTCGCCCTCGGCGAAGACGACGCGGCGCGGGTTGGCCTTCACCTTCTCCAGGATGAGCTGGAGGCTGTCCGCCGTGGGGTCGAGCCGGGTGCGCAGCGAATTCCGGTAGCCCGCCAGATCGACGATGGGCTTGCGCGCCACGCCGGTTTCCATGGCGGCCTGGGCCACCGCGGCGGGCACCGTCACGATCAGCCGCGGGTCGAAGGGCACCGGGATGATGTATTCCGGCCCGTAGCGCAGGCGGCGGCCCGAATAGGCGGCGTCCACCTCGTCCGGCACGTCCTCGCGCGCCAGGGCGGCCAGCGCCTTGGCGGCGGCGACCTTCATCGCCTCGTTGATGGTGGTCGCCCGCACGTCGAGCGCGCCGCGGAACAGGTAGGGGAAGCCCAGGACGTTGTTAACCTGGTTCGGATAGTCGGAGCGGCCCGTCGCCACAATGGCATCGGAGCGGACGGCCTTCACCTCCTCCGGGGTGATTTCCGGATCGGGGTTGGCCAGCGCGAAGATGATCGGCTTGGCCGCCATCGACTTGACCATCTCCGGCGTCATCGCGCCCTTGGCCGACAGGCCGACGAAGACGTCGGAGCCGGCGACCGCCTCCTGGAGCGTGCGCTTGTCCGTCTCCACCGCGAAGGACGACTTCCACTGGTTCATGCCGTCGGTGCGGCCGCGGTAGACGACGCCCTTGGTGTCGCACAGGATGATGTTCTCGCGCGGCACGCCCATGGTGGTGAACAGCTCGGCGCAGGCGATGCCCGCAGCACCGGCGCCGTTGACCACCATCGTCACGTCCTTGAGGTTCCGCCCGGTGATGTCGCAGGCGTTGATCAGGCCGGCGGCGGCGATGATGGCGGTGCCGTGCTGGTCGTCGTGGAAGACGGGGATGTCCAGCAACTCGCGCAGGCGCTCCTCTATGATGAAGCAGTCCGGCGCCTTGATGTCCTCCAGGTTGATGCCGCCGAAGCTCGGCCCGAGGAAGCGGACGCAGTTGACGAACTCGTCGACGTTTTTCGTATCGACCTCCAGGTCGATGCCGTCCACGTCGGCGAAGCGCTTGAAGAGCACCGCCTTGCCCTCCATCACCGGCTTGGAGGCGAGCGCGCCGAGGTCGCCCAGACCCAGCACCGCCGTGCCGTTGGAGATGACGGCGACGATGTTGCCCTTGGCCGTGTAGTCGTAGGCCGTGCTGGGGTCCTCGGCGATGCGCAGGCAGGGAACGGCCACGCCCGGCGAATAGGCCAGCGACAGGTCGCGCTGGGTCGTCAGCGGCTTGGTGGGCGCGATCTCCAGCTTGCCCGGACGTCCGGAGGAGTGCAGCAGAAGGGCTTCTTCGTCGGTGACGCGCTTGGTATCGGGTTCGGTCATCGGGGTTCGGTTCCTGAGCGTGGGCTGTTGCAGCCGTTCTTCTTTGGGCCGGCCGTCGTTGTTGTTTTCGGTTCCGGCCAGTCGGGCGGCGGATGTTAGCCCGCGCGGGCGCGTCCCGCCAGAGCGGGATCGCACGAAAGATGCGAATTTTTCCTGGAATACGACATATCAGATCACGAATGATGACCGAAGCAATCGTTTCGTGCCCGAAAAGAGACTCAGCAGCCCTCGGCCATGTCGTAGATGGCGTCCATGTCGCTGATCAGAACCTTGTTGCCTTCCTGCAGCGAGATGGCCCCGGCGGTCTTCAGCTGGGTGAAGGTGCGGCTGACCGTCTCGGTGGTCAGGCCCAGATAATCGGCGATGTCGGCCCGGCTCATCGGCACGTAGACGGGGTTTTCCTTGTGCCCGCGCCGGGCGGCGCGCTGGGACAGCATCAGCAGGAAGGAGCAGATCTTCTCCTTCGCCGTCTTGCGGCCGAGCAGCAGCATCTGGTCTTGCGCCGCCGCCAACTCGTTCGAGGCCATGGAGAAGAGACGGCGCTGCATCTTCGGGAACTCGTCCATCAGCGCGTCGATCTTCTTGCGCGGAAAGCGGCAGAGCGTCGCGGCCGTGACCGTCTCCGCGGTGTAGGCGTAGCTCTCGTTGACGGCCAGACCCAGGAAGTCGCCGGTGACGAGGAAGCCGGTGATCTGGCGGCGCCCGTCCGGCAGCAGCTTGTACAATTTCACGGTGCCGGCGGTGACGTTGTAGAGCGCGTCCGCCGCGTCGCCCTCGCTGAACAGGGTCTGTCCGGCTTCGACGCGGGACGTCTGGAGGATGTCGGCGAGACGGCGCAGTTCCTCGGGGTCCAGAGCGGCACAGACGGTCAGACTGCGCACGGGACAGGCCCCACAGGGATTCATCTCACTCGCCGCGCCCTTTTCGCGGGCGCGCCCCATGTCAAAGGGTGGCATGGCATGACCCAACCCTTAGCCGTACAACGCCCCCATAATCGTCATATTCGGTCTGTTTCGCAACGGTGCTCACGGGGGCCGTGGCCGAATTGCCATACGAATGCCTTATGAGCGGCCCGCCGGAGCGGCCAATCAGCGCCCTTTTGGCGGGTTCGACGGCTCGGCGTTCGGGCGCGGCGGTTCGTCGTCGAACAGGATGCGGTGGGCCGCCCCGTCCAGATCGTCAAACTGCCCGGACTTGAGAGCCCACAGGAACGCCCCCAGGCCCATCAGCCCCAGGCTCAGCGCGATCGCGATCAGATAGAGAAGCTCGGTCATCGGTCAGGTCCTTGGTCACCGCACCGCGGCTGAGCCGCAGGGCGTTGGCGATAACGATCAGGGAGGAGGAGGACATGGCCAGCGCCGCCAGCAGCGGCGTCAGCATGCCCGCCATGGCGATGGGCACCGCGAACAGGTTGTAGACCAGCGCGATGCCGAAATTCTGGCGCACCAGCCGCCCGGAGCGGCGGGACACCTCGAACGCCTCCAGGATGGGGCGCAGGCGGCGGCCCTGGAACACCACGTCGGCGGCGGTCTGGCTGACGTCCACCGCGGTGGACGGCGACATCGACACGCTGGCCGCGGCCAGCGCCGGGGCGTCGTTCAGCCCGTCGCCGACCATCAGCACCTTGCGGCCCTCGGCGGCGAGCGCGTCCAGAACGGCGGTCTTGTCGGCGGGCGTCTGGCCGGCCCGCCAGTCCTCGATGCCCAGCTGCGCGGCCACCGCGGCCACGGCACCACGGCGGTCGCCGGACAGCAGCCGGACGTCCAGGCCCCGCGCCTTCAGCCCGCGCACCACCGCCGCGGCGTCGGCGCGCGGCGCGTCGAGGAAGGTGATGCGCACCGGCGCGGCGCCGGGACGGGCCAGCCACAGCTCCGGTCCCGCGGCGTCCTCCGCCGTGTCCGGCGCGCCGGTGAAGGCGCGGCTGCCCAGCCGGATCTCGCCTTCCGGCCGGTCCAGCGCGAGGCCGGCGCCGGGTACCTCCCGCACGCCGGTGGCGACGGGAACATTGGGCAGCGCGCGGGTCAGGGCGCGGGCCAGCGGATGGCGGCTGGCCCCGGCGAGCGCCGCGGCGAGGCGCAGGTCGTCCTCGGCCACGCCGTCGAGCTGCGGGACGGGGCGCCCCTCGGTCAGCGTGCCGGTCTTGTCGAAGACCACCGTGTCGATGACGGCCAGCCGCTCCAGCGCCGTGGCGGTCTTCAGCAGGATGCCCTGCCGCATCAGCCGCCCGCTGGCGATCACCTGGACCACCGGCACGGCGAGCGCCAGCGCGCAGGGGCAGGTGATGATCAGCACGGCGACCGCGTTCATCAGCGAATCCTGCCAGGGCAGCCCGCCGAGCAGCAGCCAGCCCAGAAAGGTGCCCAGCGCCGCCACATGGACGACCGGAGCGTAATGGCGCGACACGCGGTCGGCGATGGCGACGTATTTGGCGCGGCCCTGCTCCGCCACCTCCATCAGCCGCACGATCTCGGCCAGCAGCGTGCCCTCCCCCACCGCCGTGACGGTCACGCGCAGCGGGGCGGTGAGGTTGAGCATGCCGGCGAACACGCGGTCGCCGGGGCACACGCTGCCCGGCACCGTCTCGCCGGTGATCAGGGCGGTGTCGAGGTCGGACACGCCGTCGCAGACCGTGCCGTCGACCGCGACCCGCTCGCCCACCGCCACCAGGATGGTGGAGCCGGGGCTGACCTGGTCCGGCGGGACAATGGCGCTGCGCCCGTCCTCGTTCAGAACGGTCACCGAGGTGGCGTGCAGGCCGAGAAGCTGCTCCGCCGCCGAGCGCGCCCGGCCCCGCGCCCGCTGGTCGAGGTAGCGGCCGATCAACAGGAAGAACAGCAGCATCATCGCGCCGTCGAAATAGGCGTGCTGGCCGCTGTTGATCGTCTCGAACAGGCTCATGCTGGTGGCGAGCAGGACGCCGATGGTGATCGGCACGTCCATGTTCGTCCGCCCGCGCCGCAGCGCCTGGAAGGCCGAGCGCGCGAAGGGCCGCAGGGCGTAGGCGATGGCCGGCATGCAGACCAGCGCCGACAACCAGTGCATCAGGTCGCGCGTCGCGCTGCCCATGCCGGTGGCGTGACCGGCCCAGACCGACACCGACAGCAGCATCACGTTGCTGGCCCCGAAGCCGGCGACGGCCAGCGAGCGCAGAAGCTCTTTCTCCGTCTTCGCCTGGGCGTCGCCCAGCCGTTCCGGATCGAAGGGGACGGCGCGGTAGCCGATGCGGGCGACGGTGTCGACCACCGTGTTGGCGTCGGTCTCGGCCGCGCGCCACGTCACCGACAGGCGGCGCGTGGTCATGTTCAGCCGCGCGTGGGTCACCCCCGGCTGGCGGGCCAGCGCCGTCTCGATCAGCCAGACGCAGGCCGCGCATTGCAGCCCGTCGACCATCAGGTGCAGCGAGGCGGTGCCGTCCTCGGCGTGCTTGGCGTGGGGGGCGTAGTCGAGCGGCGGTGCCTCGCCGTCCGGGCGCAGGGGCCGGGCGGCGGGATCGACGCAGCGCCGCTCGTAATAGCGTTCCAGCCCGAGCCCGCGGACGAGATCGTAGGCCGCCGCGCAGCCGGTGCAGCAGAAGGGGCCGGTACCATCGGAGGCGGTGGTGCCGGTGCCCTCGGGATGCTCCTGCCCGCAGTGGAGGCAGACGGTCATGTCACGGAACCCGTATGCTTGTTTGCCGTAGGTTTGGGCGCTGGGCGCTTACTTGATGAAGAGGCGCTGCTCGTCCTGGTAGTCGCCGGTGGCATGGTGGATTTCCACGCGCAGATCCCACTGGCCGGCCAGCGGCAGCGACACCGGGGCGGCGAAGCGGCCCTCGCCCAGATAGGGCAGGTCGAGGCGCACGTCGTGGCCCTCGCTGGTCGGGCGGATGAAGGCGACCTTCACCTCGGCGTCCTTCAGCAGGTTGCCGTACTTGTCGTGCAGCGTCAGCGCCAGGATGCCCTTCTGCGCTTCGGTGCTGGTGAAGTCGGTGGAGACCTTCCAGCCGCGCTCGGCCTGGGCGCGGGCGCCGGCCAGATCCTCATTGTACTTCAGGCCCTTCATGAAATGCTGCTCGGTCTGGACACCGGTCCAGCTCGACAGGGCGAAGTGCAGCATCACGCCGTTGACCGCGATCACGACGGCGAATCCGGCCACGAAGATCCAGGGGATGTACCAGCCGGGCTGGCGACCGGTCCGGCGGGGCGGGGTGCGGCGGGTTCCGGCGTCGGTGGACAGCGTCATCGTCGTCTTGACCTTTGGTGAATGCAGCGCGAAGAGCCGGTCGGGATCAGTTGGCCGGCCCCATGAAGACGGAGTCATAGGTCGCCACCTCACCATCGGCCGAGGCAAGCCTGAAGGTAAGGGGCTGGGAGGCGCCTTGCAAACCGGTGCGCGGCGCGGTCACGAAAATTCTGTAGGTCGCCACCATGTCCGGATCGGCGGTCAGGCGCTGGGTGCCGGCCTGCTCATCCTGGCCGTCGCCGGCCACCGACAGGCTGGCCCCCGCCACGCCGGACACCGCCAGCGTGTAGGCGCGCGGGTCGCGGGTCATGTTGGAGATCTTGAAGGTGTAGGCGTTGCGCACCGACCCGTCGGACAGCGCCACGAACAGCGGGGCGCGGTCGCGCAGGACGCTGATGTCCAGCCCCGGCTTCAGCAGCAGCCCGACCCCGATGCCGCCGGCGATGACCAGCATCATCAGCGTGTAGAGGATCGTGCGCGGGCGCAGCAGGCGGAAGGGCACCGGTTGCCCGCCGGTGGCGATGGCCACCTGGCTGGTCTGGGTGTCGAATGTGATGAGGCCGGTCGGCCGCCCGACCTTGGTCATGATCTCGTCGCAGGCGTCGATGCACAGGCCGCAGCCGATGCACTGCATCTGCAGCCCGTCGCGGATGTCGATGCCGGCGGGGCAGACCTGGACGCAGTTGAAGCAGTCGATGCAGTCGCCCAGCCCCTCGGCCCCGCGCTCCTCCCAGCTCTGCGACTTGCGCAGCAGGCTGCGGCCTTCGCCGCGCCAGTCCTGGTAGGTGACGATCAGGCTGTCCTCGTCGATCATCGCCGACTGGAAGCGCGGCCACGGGCACATGTAGGTGCAGACCTGTTCCCGCGCGAAGCCGGCGAGAAGATAAGTCGTGGCGGTGAACAGCCCGATGAAGCCGAGGGCGGTCGAGGACAACTCGAACCGCAGCATCTCGCCCAGCAGGGTCGGCGCGTCGGTGAAGTAGAAGATCCAGGCGCCGCCGGTCGCCAGAGCGATCAACAGCCAGATCAGGTTCTTCAGAACCTTGCGCCCGGCCTTCCGGGCGGTCCAGGCGCCCTGGTCGAGGCGGATGCGCTCACCACGGTCACCCTCGACCAGCCGTTCGACCCAGACATAGAGGTCGGTCCACACCGTCTGCGGGCAGGCGTAGCCGCACCAGACGCGGCCCGCCAGCGAGGTCGCCAGGAAGAGGCCCAGCGCCGCCAGGATCAGCGCGCCGGTCAGGTAATAGATCTGCTGCGGCCACAGCTCCACGAAGAACAGGTAGAAACGGCGGTTGGCGAGGTCGAGCAGAACCGCCTGGTCGGGAGCGTTCGGCCCGCGGTCCCAGCGGACCCAGGGCAGCACGTAGTAGATCGCCAGGAAAACCGCCAGCGCCGCCCATTTGATGCGGCGGAAGGTGCCGTGCACCGCCTTGGGATAGACCTTCGAATGCTTCTGGTACATCGAGCGCGCGGCACGCCGCGGCGCCTTCGGAGAAGGGGCGGCGAAGGGGTCCCCGGCGACCGCCTCCGGGCGTTCCAACAGATCGGTCTGGGGCGGTTGCTGTTCGGTGGTCGTGCTCATGACCTCGCCTTCCTCCTCCGGCGTCCGCCGCGGGGCGGCTTGGCCATGCCGACATGGTTCGGCGGTGGCGAGGGGACTATGGCGTCAGAACGTCACAGGGGCATTGCGCTGGATCAAAGGATTTTCGGGCGGATTTTAGGGCGGATTTTCAGGGTCCGTCGCCCTTCCCTATCCCCCGGTCGCGGCCCGGAAAAAGAAAATGCCGGGGAGTCGCCTCCCCGGCACCGAAGTCCGGCGAACCCGCCGGAAAGGGTGTGCCCCTTTCCGGCCGGCCGCTCCTGGCTGGGCGGCTTACTTGCCGCCGCCCAGGTTGTGGACGTAGACGGCCAGCGACTTGACCGTCGCGTCGTCCAGACGCTTCGACCAGGCGGGCATCACGCCGGCGCGGCCGTTCGTGATGGTCTCCACCAGCGTGGCCTTGTCGCCGCCATACAGCCAGTTGGCCGTGACGAGCGGCGGAGCGCCGACGTCCATGCCGACCGCAACCGAGCCCTGCGCGCTGTCGCCGTGGCAGGCGGCGCAGTTCTCGTCATAGACGGTCTTGCCCTTTTCCGCGGCGGCGGCGTCGGTCGACCGCTTGTTCAGCGACAGGACGTACTCGGCGACCTGGCCGATCTGCTCGCGGTTCAGGATGCCGTCCCGGCCGAAGGCGGTCATGCCGATGCCGACCGTCCCGCGGGTGTCGCCGTCATCCGCACGGATGCCGTGCTGGATGGTCTTGTAGATGTCGGCGGTGGTGCCGCCCCACAGCCACACGTCGTCGGCGAGCGTCGGGAAGCCCTTGGCACCCTGACCGCCGGCGCCGTGGCAGGCCGCGCAGTTCTCGTTGAAGTAGGAGCGGCCGCCGGCCATCGCGAAGGCAAGGAGGTCCTTGTTCTTCTGGATGTCCTCGACCGAGGTCGCCGCGATGGCCGTCAGGTACTTTTCCTGAGCCTTCTTGCCGTCGGCAACCTTCTGCACCAGCTCCTCGCGCTGCGAGTAGCCGAGCAGGCCCTTCGTGTAGCTCTTGCCCAGCGGCCAAGCCGGGTAGAGCACGTAGTAGACGAGGGACCACGCGATGCAGACGTAGAAGATGTACAGCCACCACTTGGGCAGGGGGTTGTTCAGCTCCCGCAGGCCGTCCCACTCGTGGCCGGTGGTCTCGACGCCGGAAAGGGCGTCCTTTTCTTTCTGTGCCATGGCCTAAAACTCCTGACCATCTTCCTTGAGCGGGATCCGGGAGGCGTCTTCGAACTTGCCCCGGTTGCCTGGCCACATGGCGTAGACCACGATGCCGGTGAAGAGCAGGGCCAGCCAGACGGTCCAGAAGGACCGCAGGGCGACAGTGATCGAATCCAAGTCCATGGATCCCTCCCGGTTACTGCTGGAGCTGCTTGGGCGACTGGTACTTGGTGAAATCCACCATGGTGCCCAGGACCTGCAGGTAGGCCACCAGCGCGTCCATTTCGGTGACGCCCTTGTTGCCCGTGAAGTTCGCCACGACGGCCTTCGGGTAGCGCTTCATCAGACCGGCCGTGTCGGCGTCCGGGTTCTTCTGCGCTTCGAGGTCGGCCTTGGCACTGGCGATCTGCTCGTCCGTGTAGGGGACGCCGACGATGCGCAGGGTCTTCATGTGATCCTGGATGTCGGTGTACTTCAGCGGACGGTCCTTCATCCAGGCGTAGCCCGGCATGATCGATTCTGGCACCACGGCGCGCGGATCGACCAGATGGGCCACCTGCCAGTCGTTGGAGTACTTGCCACCCACGCGAGCCAGGTCCGGACCGGTGCGCTTGGAGCCCCACTGGAAGGGATGGTCGTACATGCTTTCCGCGGCCAGCGAGTAGTGACCGTAGCGCTCCACCTCGTCGCGGAACGGACGGATCTGCTGGCTATGGCAGTTGTAGCAGCCTTCGCGGAAGTAGATGTTCTGGCCAGCCAGTTCGAGCGGCGAGTAGGGACGGACCCCATCCACCTTCTCGATCGTCGACTCGATCGTGAACAGCGGGACGATCTGGACGAGGCCGCCGATCGACACGGTGATCAGGATCAGAACGATGAGCAGAAGCGTGTTCCGCTCGATCGTGTCGTGACTAAAGCCCTTTTTTTGCTCAGCCATTTTCTCAGTTCCTCCGGCGTCAGGCCGCACCGACCGCCGCCTTGTGCGGGGCGGAGGCATAGGGCTTCTCGATGCGGACGTCACCCTTGGCCGTGCGCCACAGGTTGTAGACCATGATCAGGGCACCAGCCAGGAACAGGACGCCGCCCAGAGCACGGATCACGTAGAAGGGATGCATGGCCGCGACCGTCTCGACGAACGAGTACTGGAGGAAGCCGAGGTTGTCGTAGGCGCGCCACATCAGGCCCTGCATGATGCCCGACACCCACATGGCGGTGATGTAGAGCACGATGCCGATGGTGGCGGTCCAGAAGTGGTAGCTGACCAGACGCAGGCTGTAGAGCTGCGAGCGCTTCCACAGGACCGGGACCAGATAGTAGATCGCGCCGAAGGAGATGAAGGCCACCCAGCCGAGCGCACCGGAGTGCACGTGGCCGATCGTCCAGTCGGTGTAGTGCGACAGGGCGTTGACCGGCTTCACCGACATCAGCGGACCCTCGAAGGTCGACATGCCGTAGAAGGCCACCGACGTCACGAGGAAGCGCAGGACCGGGTCGGTGCGCAGCTTGTCCCAGGCACCCGACAGGGTCATGATGCCGTTGATCATGCCGCCCCAGGACGGCATCCACAGCATGACCGAGAAGGTCATGCCCAGCGTCTGCGCCCAGTCCGGCAGAGCCGTGTAGTGCAGGTGGTGCGGGCCGGCCCAGATGTAGAGGAAGATCAGCGTCCAGAAGTGCACGATCGACAGGCGGTACGAATAGACCGGCCGCTCCGCGCGCTTCGGAACGAAGTAGTACATGATGCCGAGGAAGCCGGCGGTCAGGAAGAAGCCGACCGCGTTGTGGCCGTACCACCACTGCACCATGGCGCTCTGCACGCCCGAGACGAACGGGTAGGACTTCATCCCGGTCAGCGACACCGGGACGTTGACGTTGTTGCCGATGTGGAGGATCGCGACGGTCAGGATGAACGCCATGAAGAACCAGTTGGCGACGTAGATGTGCGACTCCTTGCGGGTCATCACCGTGCCGACGAACTGGATGGCGTAGAGGACCCAGATGACCGTCAGGTAGAGGTCGAGGATCCACTCCGGCTCCGCATACTCCTTGCCCTGGGTGTAGCCGAGCACGTAGCTGAGCGCCGCCAGGACGATGAAGATGTTGTAGTTCCAGAAGACGAACTTCGTGAGGCCTTCACCGCCGAACAGGAACTGGCGGCTGGTGCGCTGCACGGAGTAGAGCGAGGTGGCGAACAGGACGTTGCCGCCGAACGCGAAGATCACGGCCGACGTGTGGACCGGCCGCAGGCGCCCGAAGCTCGTCCACTCAAGGCCGAGATTCAGCGCCGGAAAAGCGAGCTGCAGCGCGATGAAGACGCCGGCCAGGAAGCCGACGACGCCCCAGAACACTGCAGCGATGACGAAGAGTCGGACGGCGTCTTCGTAGTAACGCACATTTTCCGACACCCGCTGGCTGCCCAGGGCGGCCCCTGGCGTCAGAGTCGCTGATGTCATTCAATCTCTCCCGTTTGCCCCGGGCGGCTCGGGCCGCTCCCTCTGAGGTTGCACCACCGCTGGGTACGTACTGTTAAGGAGGGGGGCAGGTTCACATACGATGCACTTCTTATGCGGACGCCGGTTGCGCCTGCCTCCAATAATCCCAATATGTGTAGGGGTGGACCTTGCAACATTGATCTACGTCAACGACCGGTCTTACCGGTGCCTGCCATCGTTCACCGTCCTTCACGCGGTCGGACGGGCATGGACGAAAGCTTCATCGCGAAACCTCTCGGTCAGCGTCAGATCGACCAGGCCTATCCGCTGGTGCGGGCCATCTTCCCGGACCTGCCGGTGGAGCAATGGCGCGCATTTGCCGCAGCACTTATCGGGCCGGTTGATACCCCCGCGACGCCGACGGGCATCATGACCGTGCAGAACGCACGGGGGTACCTCCATGGACTTTTCTCATACGCTATTGCGGAGCATCTTCGCCACGGCCGAATTCTGGCCGTGGAGAATTTCGTCGTGCTCGACCTGTTCGACATGACGGGTCCGGCGGAGACTTTGCTGCGCTCCATGGATCGTCTGGCGCGCAGCCACGGATGCACGGCGATTCACACCTCCCTGCCGGAATTGCTGGCCGGGGAGACCGGGTCGCGCGGGTCCCTGCTGACATGCTTTCACCAGGACGGGCACCGCACGGAAACCTTGCGGCTGTGCAAGGCGATGGACGGCGCCAACGACAACCGCGCGCATCGGTCGCAGGCGGAAAGCCCACTCGGCATCCCGTAAGTCCCGCCGGAACGGGCCGGCGCCCCGCCCCATCCCGCGACTCCATCCTCCGTTTCCTACGACTCCGGCGATGTGACCGTTTGCTCGGCGGGCGCGAGCGGCTAGGATGCGGCCATCATGACCGACACCCCCACCACCCCCGTCAAATACCGGGCGATCCATCTGCAGGCCGGCCGCCAGCGGCGCGTCCTGCACGGCCACCCCTGGGTCTATTCCAACGAAGTCCAGATGGACACGGCGGCCAAGGCCATCCCGCCGGGCAGCCCGGTGCGCCTGCTGGACCCCGGCGGGAAACCGCTGGGCATCGCCACCTTCAACCCGCACACCCTGATCGCCGCGCGGATGCTGTCCAGCGACCCGGCGACGGTGGTCGACCACGCCTTCCTCGCCGGGCGGCTGAGGAGCGCGGTGGCAACGCGCGAGGCGCTGTTCGGCCGGCCCTACTACCGCGTCGTGCACGCGGAGGCCGACGGGCTGCCGGGATTGATCGTGGACCGCTACGGCGACGTGGTGACGGTGCAGGCCAACAGCGTCTTCATGGACCAGCGCATCGACGCCATCCTGGCCGCCATCGACGAGGTGCTGGCCCCGCGCGCGGTCATCCTGCGCAACGACAGCACCCAGCGCGCGCTGGAGGGGCTGCCCGAGGAAAGCCGGCTGGTGAAGGGCGAGATCGACGGCCCGATCCGGCTGGAGGAAAACGGCGCCACCTTCTTCGCCGACCCGCTGGGCGGGCAGAAGACCGGTTGGTTCTACGACCAGCGCGACAACCGCGCCTTCATCGCCAAGCTGGCGAAGGGCAAGCGGGCCATCGACTTCTTCAGCTACAACGGCGGCTTCGGCGTGCTCTGCGCCGTCGAAGGCGCGTCGTCGGTGGTGTCGGTCGACCGCTCGCAGGGCGCGTTGGACAACGCCGCCCGCGCGGCGGAGGCCAACGGGGTGGCTGACCGCTTCGAGGCGCGCCGCGCCGACGCCTTCGAAGAGATGGAGCGGCTGAACGCCGAGGACGAGCGGTTCGGGGTGGTCATCGCCGACCCGCCGGCCTTCGTGAAGGCCAAGAAGGACCTCGCCGTCGGCTGCCGCGCCTACCGCAAGATGACCCGTCTGGCCGCCAAGATCACCGCGCCGGGCGGCTTCCTGCTTTGCGCGTCCTGCAGCCACAACGTGGACCCGCCGACCTTTGCCGAGCAGGTCGCCCGCGGCCTGCACGACGCCGGACGGACGGGGCGCATCCTGCGCAGCGCCGGGGCCGGCCCGGACCATCCGGTGCACCCGCATCTGCCGGAGTCGGCCTATCTCAAGGCCATCGTGATGCAGTTGGACTGAGGGTGACTCACCACGAAGGCACGAGGATGGTGATGATCGTCGTGCCCTTTGTGGCTCCCCGTTCCCCTCGCGGCCGCTACGGGCGGCTGAACACCCCGACGACCTCGACGTGGGCGGACCACAGGAACTGGTCCACGGGGTAAACGCGGCTCAACACATACCCGCCGTCCACCAGCGTCCGGGCGTCGCGGGCGAAGGTCGCGGGGTTGCAGGACACCGCCACCACCCGCGGCACCTTCGAGCCGGCCAGGGCCTGCGCCTGGGCGGTGGCGCCGGCGCGCGGCGGGTCGAAGACCACCGCGTCGAACCGCGCCAGTTCCTTCGCCGTCAGCGGGTTCTCGAACAGGTCGCGCCGCTCCGTGGTCAGGCGCAGCGCCCCCGCCGCCTTGTTCAGCGCGGCCAGCGCCGGGGCGTCCCCCTCCACCGCATGGACCGCCGCCCGCTGGGCCAGCGGGACCGCGAAGGTGCCCAGCCCGGCGAACAGGTCGGCCACCCGCTTCGGCTCCCCGATGTTGGCGAGGACGGCGGCAACCAGGGCGGCCTCCCCCTCGGCGCTCGCCTGGAGGAAGGCGCCGGGCGGCGGGGTGACCGGCAGGCCGGCGAAGGACACCGCCAGCGGACGGCGGTGGGCGATGGGCTCCGATGTGCCACGCTCGTCGGCCTGCCAGGAGATGCGGGCCACACCCTCCGCCTCGCCGAAAGCCACCAGCCGCTCCCGAGCCGCGCGGTCCAGGCTGCGCGGGCCGACCAGCACGAGGTCGATCCCGCCCTCCAGGTCGGTGGCGATCACGTCGCAGCCGCTGCCGTCCGGCAGAACCGACAGCAGCAGCCCGCGCAGCGGCTCCACCAGCGCGAACAGGCCGGGCCGCAGCACCGGACATTCCGTCAGGTCGGCCAACCGGTGGCTCATCCGCTCGTTGAAGCCGAGCCAGACGCGGCGTCCCCGCTTCAGCGCGGCGAAGCGCGCGCGGCGGCGCGCGGCCGGAGGCGTCCGGGACAGCGGCTCCAGGGGCGCGTCACCCAGCCCGACACGGGCCAAAGCGCCCTGCACCAGCCCGACCTTCCAGGCGGCGTAGGCGGCGTCCTCCATGTGCTGGAGCGTGCAGCCGCCGCAGGTTCCGAAATGGGAACAGGGCGGCACGGCGCGTCCCGGGCCGGGCTCCAGGATTTCGAGCAGGTCGGCGCGCAGACCGTCTCCCTTGGCGTTGGCGGCCTCCTTCACGGCCACCCGCACGCGGTCGCCGGGGACGGTCAGCGGCACGAAGAGCTTGGCATCTTCGAAGCTGGCGATGCCGTCGCCGCGGGCGCCGACCTCGCCGATGGTCACCTCCTGTCTCTTATACACATCTCCGAGCCCACGAGACTATAAC
>NZ_JAUQTX010000180.1:0-14611 GCF_059803775.1 Azospirillum sp. UFLA03-27
ACCGCTCCGCCACCAACTTCATGGCAGCCGTCTACATCGTGGCAACCGTCGCCTACTGGTTATGAGTCCGGACCCTAGCGATAAGTGAGCGATGTCAGTTTGTTGGAGTAATCGTGCGTCCTAGTTGTCAATTGAAAAGTAACGTTCGGTTTCATTTGGGCTTGTGCAGGACTGAGCGGGTGAATACACTATGAATTGTCACCGTTCCGGGTAGCGCCGGGACGGGGCGTGCGACCCCGCCGCGAAAGCACCAGATATCCGGTCTGGCGGGTGCCCTCGCAGAGGGCGGTAATCCGGCAGGTTGCCTGACCTGTTGGGGAGTCGACAGGTAGGACGGGCAAGCGCCCGTTGCCGCCGCCGCACGCAACAAGGCGCGTCTCGTCGCGCCCGCAAGGCTCCGGTGATGGGGGTCCTGGCAGGAGCAGCCAGCAGACCGTCAGCCATCAACCGAGACCGCGCCCTATGCCTTACAAACACAGTACGTCGTCGCTCGCCTTTCAGGCGGGCGCACCGCCGACCCCGACCGCACAAACGTCGGCGCTCGGCCTCACGGCAGGCATGTCGCCCATTGTGACTGCTCTGTCCGAGGCTGCCGTCGCCGACCTGTTCGGGGTGTCGGTCAAAACTCTTCGCAACCGCCGAGCCACCGGCGACAGCCCTCCCTACGTTCGGCTGTCGCGTTCGACGGTGATCTATCTGGTTAAGGACATCCAGACCTTCTTCGAGTCCCGGCGCGTCAACAATCTCCGTGCCCCTCGTAGGTCCGAGGAGACTGAAAAATGAAAACCGGCTACTCGCTACGTACTTGGCGCAATCTCTTTCGAGCTGATGGTCTGCCAACGTTGGAAGCCTGCACGGCAGTCTACGCGGTGCTCTGGCACCTGGACGAATTCGAAGACGAAGACTGGTTTGTCGTCAAGCCGGATGGCGACGTCCTCACAGAGCTTAACTTCCCCTTCGAACACGACGATGGGGAGGTCTACTGCTCGGCTGAGGATGTCGAGTGGATCTCGGAGGAGGAGCGTATCACCATCGCCGCCCAGATCGGGAACGGCGCGCCGCCTCTGCCTCCGCCTGTCGAGTTCCGGGATAGGGAGGGGCTGTGATGGAGACGCCGCTCGAAGGCACGATTCTGGCTGCGCACTCTGCCCTTGTAATCTTGGAGACGCTTCCCACGCGAATGGATGCTCTCGGATCGGATCCGGCCTTGGAGGAGGCTTGCAATATCCTTTCTTCGGCCGTCCGCGTGCTCGATGAGGGGAAGGCCACCAATCGCATGTTGCTTTTGGTAGCCCATGTCATTCTCCAAGCGGCTCGCGCCCTCGAAGTAAACGACCCGTCCACAAACGTCGCCGATGAAGACTGTCGCCTTGCGGTAGCCATCCTACGCGCGCAGGCGAACAAGATCGTGGCTCTGTGCACCGAAGGTGTCGCATGAGCCGCCAGAATTCTCATTGTCCGGCATGCGGGCTGAACCGTTTGCGTACGCGCCACGCCAGCCGCGTGCACGGTCCCAAGTTTGCCGGAATGGTCACTGACTGCCCTGTTAAGCGCGGGGGCTGTGGCTGGTCTACGGATTCGGACTTTCTTTCGCCGATCCGCGATCTGGAGTTTCGCCTCGCCGCCGCGACGACGACACTTCGCACGTCTCCTTTGCCGGTTGCAGTCGGCGCTGTTCGCCGCGCTGAGCACGAGCTCATCACCGGCGGAGCCGACTTGGCAGTGATTCGTGTCTGCCGTCGCCGTGCATGCCTGGGCCAGCATGGTGTCGGTGCCGGGCGCGTCAAAGCCCTACGCGACGTTTCGGTCACGACTCGCCGTCTGTGGACGGATGCACGTGGCGCACACGCTTACCGCTGGTACTGGCCCCTGGCTGTCGTGATACGCGCGGCCGAACTCGCTGCCGCGGAAGCCCCGCCTGTACCATGGCGCCGCGAGTAAATCAGAGCGTTCCGACGTTCTCGGTCTGCCGGAATGCGTTCCGGCAGACCTCCTTTCCCCTCTTATGCAGGCATCAGGCACCTCATCGGCCCCTGCATCGCACGGTGACATCATGAACCTGAACTACAACGCGGGCACGGGCCGTTGGGAGTGCCAAACCGATTTTTCCGAGCGCCACCTACCGAAGAATGCAGGCTTCCGCTGGGCGCCCGCGCCCCTGAAGCACTGGTGGACGACGGATCCGCTGATCGCGGTCAAGCTCGCGGACCATGCTGACGCGAGGACGGCCACCGGCCTGCGGGCGGCGGCGGCCGCTGCAACGGCTCTTCATCAGGCTTCGGCGGCCGCGTCGCGAGCGACGGATACCAAAGTCGAGATCCCCGTCCCGGCTGGGCTGTCCTACCTACCATACCAGAAGGCTGGTATCGCCTACGCGATGGCGCGCAAGGACGTCCTGATCGCGGACGAGATGGGTCTGGGGAAGACGATCCAGGCCATCGGCACCATCAACACGGAGCTTGCCGCTCGTGCCCGGGTGCGTGTGCTAGTCGTTGGTCCGAAGATCGCGCTGATCAACTGGCGCGGAGAACTCACCAAGTGGCTGATCAAGCCACTCACCGTCGGCATCGCGACGACGAAGGTGTGGCCGGATACGGATGTCGTTGTCGTGAACTACGAGATCCTGTCCAAGCTCGCTGACCGGTTGCGTGCCCTGGAGTGGGACGTCGCTGTCTTCGATGAGGCGCATGCGCTCAAGGACGAGAAGACAGCTCGAACCAAAGCCGCCTTGGGCGGCAAGGGGCAGTCGCCGATCCCGGCCAAGCGGCGGCTGTTCCTGACCGGCACGCCGATCCTGAACCGGCCCATCGAGCTTTACCCAATGCTGCACGCGATGGGGTTGCCGGAGGCGAGCAACTATTTCCACTTCGCCACCCGGTACTGCAATGGGCGCCACACCAGGTTCGGGTTCGACGCCAGCGGTGCCAGCAATCTGAGTGAATTGCAGGACGTCCTGCGCCAGTCGGTGATGGTGCGCCGTCTCAAGGCGGATGTGCTGGTCGACCTGCCGGAGAAGCGGTTCTCCGTCGTCGAGCTTCCCTGCGACAGCCCGGCTCTCGGTAATGTCGTCGCCGCGGAGCGTGAGGCGCTTGAGCGCGCTGAGCAGGAGGAGAAGCGCCTGCGTGCCGCGGTCGCCTCGGCCAAGGTGGGTGGCAACGAGGCCGCGTACCGGGCGGCTGTGGCCAACCTGAAAGCCGGTCGCAGCGCGGCGTTCAACGAGATGTCGCGTCTGCGGCACGACACCGCCCTGGCGAAGGTGCCGCAGGTCGTCGAGCATGTCGCGGACGTCCTCGGCTCGGTGCCGGACGCGGTGCTGGTCTTCGCCCACCACACCGACGTGATCGAGGGCATAGTGGCCGGTCTGCGCGAGGCGGGATACGAGCCCGCGGTGATCACCGGCGCAACATCGGACGCCGAACGGCAGCGCGCCCAAGATGACATTCAAGGCGGCCAGAGGCGGGTCTTCGTTGGCAGCATGCGGGCCTGCGGCGTGGCGATCACGCTGACGGCGGCGTCGACAGTCATCTTCGCCGAGCAGGACTGGACCCCCGGCATCATGAAGCAGGCGGAGGACCGCGCACACCGCATCGGGCAGCGCAATGCCGTGCTCGTCCAGCACCTCGTCCTGGACGGCAGCTTCGACGCCACGATGACGAAGAAGGTCGCGATGAAGGGTGATGTCATCGACGCCGCCTTGGACGAGGTCGCCGATGACGCGGACGACTCTTCCGTTTCAGGCGGCATGGATGCTGATCCGGAACGGATGTGCCCGTCGATCGCGGCGTAGCGCGTACCCCTTCGGTAGATCAACCCAGGCCATCCTCAGCCCTTCTGAATGGCCTGCCGAAGAACTTCGTGAAGATTGCTGTCGGTTGCGGCTGCGAAGTCCTAATCAATTTTTCGCAACCAGGTAAAAGGAGTCGAAGATGCGTCACTTCACTCAGGTCGCGGAACCCATCGGTGGTTTTTTGAAGTCTCGACGGGAGTCAATCGACATCGCTCATTTTCGATCGGAAAGCGAGTTCAAGCAGCAGTTCGGACGCGATCCGGATCACACCGATCCACCCGATGTCGATGAGTGCTGGCGTTTGTTCTTGGAAGAACTCGAAATCATGACGTCCAGCTTCGAGTCTGTAGGTGACGAGCTGCGCAGCCAGACCGAGGAAACCGAGGCGCTGGTGGCGCACTACCAAGCCGCTTGGCAGAAAGCGCGGCAGGACAGCGGTGTCCCCACCTCGGTCGAGGACAGTCGAGCTTCGGTAATGGGACGTCGCTCCTGACACATCCCGGCGCCCGCCGAGATGGTGACCTCACCATGCCAGCGGGACAGCTGCTCTGGCCCAACTGAAGTGGCGAGGCTGTCAGCCGGACGCTAATGGCGACCTTGCGTTCGGAAGGCCGTTGCAGAGACTAATGAGGCTGCTATCGGGGTCCCGGAAGCAGGATTAAGCGATTTATTGACTTCTCAATTGCTGAGACAGTGGCGCTGAATGCTTCCATAATCATGGTATCTGTTGAACGGCATCTATCAGAATACTGGCAGGGATCAAAAATGTCGAGACCGAAGAAAATCTTGCACCTGACCGTGGACACTGGGCATTGCATCGAGACTGAGCGTGTCAATCGTGCCGTCATCAAGCACCTGGAACCGTTGGCCCGCACCGGAACGATGACGGCCGGGGGGCTGCGGTTCGACGTCGTGCGGATACCGGGCGGCTGGCGCTACGATATCGCTGTCGGCTGCGGAGCGCCCGCACTTGTGACGTGCCATGTTGCCGTACCGGGCGGCGGTGGGCACGTTTGGAACGCGCTCGTTGATGACCGGGTGACCCTCGGACTGCCGCCTCCCATAATGCCGTGTCCGTCCGTAGAGCCTTGGCTGGCGGTATCGTTCCGTCCGGCGTTCTACACGGCCAAGCATACCGAGATCTCTATCCTCGGTGACGCCGAGCGGTGTGTCGCCTGGACACTGCTCGATAAGGGCAGGCCGGGAAGAACCGATGCTGTTACGCCCTGCCTTGCCGTCGGGCCTGCTTCATCGGAGGAGTTGCATGCTGTTGCAGAAGCCGATGCTCTGCTGCGTGCTGCGCGGGAGCAGAGCCATCCGAGCGTTGCGGCCATGGCAGTCGCGGCGACGCGACACTCGGGCACGCTCGCCAGTGCTGTTCTCCGTGCAGCGGCAGCTGCACCGAATAACGAGGATCTAGCTAGCGTCGCCGCGACTCTTCGTGTCGCCGGGCGCTTCGCTTTGGATGCCGAGGTGGTCGAGAGCATCGACCTCATCAAGGGCTCGCTCACCGAGGTTCTGCCCGAACTCGGTCGCGCGATCCGGCTGCCCCACGATCCCTGCTGGCTGGAATACCTTCCCGGGGAAACCTCGGCCGCGAGGGACTTGGGACAGGATGGTCGCTCAATGGTGGCCGACCGCCATGGCTATCTGGTCGCCTCTGGCGCCGACGGGATCTGGACGGTCCGCATGGTCGCTGAAATGTATGGGCAGGTAATCCTGTTCCCCGTGGTCGCCCGCCTTGAGCCTGACGGCATCGCTTATCTCGGCTTGCGAGATCTGTCTCCTGTCATGCGGGGGGAAATGATGCACCTTATGGCAGGCGCCTCCGGAGTGATGATGCGCCTGGTAATGATGATGAGCGCGCGCAACACACCGCTTTCCGTGGGTGAGGCCGAAGATTATGAGAGACTGAACCGCAAGCGCGGTAGGGAAGGGAAGCCGCCTGTGCTGGGAGCGCGGCCGGTTCGTTGGAACCTCGCCCGGATTGAACGTATGGCTGCCCGCGGAGGCATCGGCCTCGGTGCAGCACGTGATCGTGCAGTCGCGCACTGGGTCCGCGCCCATCCCAAAGTCCGCAATGGCAAACTTTTCTGGTGGAGCGCCCATGTTCGCGGTGCCGATAATGGCCCCGTCCCCGAGGGGCGTGACTACAAGGTGGTTAATTGCTCGCCGATTCGATGATCGGGCAAATCAACTCTTCCGTTGGCCTAAGTGTTGGCGCCTGTTCCCGGAAGAGCTTAAGTTTATAGTGTCCAGCGTTGGATCCGTTGGAGGAACTGCGCGGCGAGGCCGAGCTGGCCGTGGCACTAAAACGCCTGGGAATGCGTGCAGCTGGACTGCGGTGCTGCCATCTTGGCCGAAGGCATGGTGACCTCAACATGTCGGCGCACCGTCGCCCGTTGGCCCGCCGATGTCGGCGCGTGTTGAGGCCCCGACATGTTGAGGTCGTCGGGTCATTGGATGTCGTTCCCGGCGGGTGACGGAGACCCATGAACTTTTTGGGAAGCCCTGAAAGTCAGGCTTCCCTTGGGTCTGCGATTGCTGTCGTCGAGGTCATCACCTCGGCGGGAGCAGAGTTGTTGAGGTCACCAAGACGGCGGATCAGAACCTGTTGACCCGCCCAGGGGGCGCATGGTGACGTACTCACATGGTGGCCTCAACATGTCGGCGCGCCGTCGCCTCGGCGTGCGCCGGGATAACTGGGTTCGCTTCATTGGGGCGGGGATACCTCACGGAGGACGCAGTTTAATGGCGCTCAGGGAGATGAGCCGATGAGAGTTCGAGTGCTGTCGCGGGCGGCGGTCGAAGCTGGGGCTGCGGAAGGTGTCGATGCGATCATCTCGATCCGGTCGACGGCACTGGAGCGGTGCGAGGATCTCGAACTGGCCGTCCAGCAGGCAGTTCTGGGCGACATGCAGGCTGCGCTGGTGCAGCGCTTCGACGACATCGGCATCCCGGCCTACGGACCCTACCGACGTCCAACCATGGAGGATTTGGCGATCGCGCTGGACTTTGCGCGGGCTGTTCGGGATCGGATTCCTGAGGGCGTGCTTGCCGTGCACTGCCAGCACGGCGTCTCCCGGTCAGCCGCGGTCACGTTGGCCATCATCGCCGACGAGGCTGGGCCAGGTGCCGAAGCGAATGCCGTCGCCGCACTCCTTCGTCAGGACGATGATGCCCGGATGCAGCCGAATCCGCTTATCGTCTCGTTGGCCGACGCTGCTCTGTTCCGCTATGGCCACCTGGGCGCCGCCCTCGCCGCCGTGTGCGCACGGTACGTGGCGTGGCGAGATTATTGGCGAGATATCGCCCTCGACCCCGGCGCGTATTGGGAGCAAGCGCGTCGGGTACGTTTGCGGCCAAGGAGGCGTGAGGTCTGACAGGGCGGAAGTTCGGAGCCGGGGGCCGGGTACCAAGCGGGAGAACAGCATGGACGTGGACGCCATCGAGGTCGGGCGTTTCGAGGACGCTGACAACGTCGTCACGGCTGGAGTGCGCTCCGGCGATGGCTGTCAGGTCCTCCTGCTCCTGGTTTCGATCAACTGATTGGACTGTTCCTAACCCACAGGGGCACGAGCGGAGGGTGCGATGGAGTTTTCCCCGGATGCTGTTCGCTTGGTCGCAGGAGCGGTGCTCATCGTCGCGGGCGCGGCCTTCGCCATGTATGCGCGGCACGCGCTACGGGTCCTCACAATGCTGCGCGCCTTCAGAGCTGATCGCAAGCGGTTGCAGCAGAGGCTTGACCGCCTACCATCCTGACCGCCGTGACCCAGCATCCTTTCAGGCAATGGCGGTCAGCGTTGTGGGATTTCGGACGTCCGTGCCGTCGCGCCGGGTCCTGATCGCAAGTGGGGAATACAGGGGAAGGGAGCGACGATGTCCAACGTCCGAACTCTGTGAAAGTGTCTTCCTGGCGAGCGGGGCCAGGTCCTGGCCGCGCTGCGGGCGCTGCATGACCTGGATGCGCCAGGTTCCCCTTCAGAGGACTTGGCCGAGGCGGTGACGGGGAAACGCTTCGCCGCCTTCGAGGTCGGCGACGTGCAGCTGGCCCACGCCGAAGAGGAAGGCGGTGACCGCGAGTTGGCGCTGGGCTGGCTGTGGTGCGCCGCGTCGCTTGGGCACCGCAGGGCCTTGCTGCTGTTTGTCGAAGAGCTCATCCATCGGCTGGTGGATACGGACACCAGCGAAGACGCGAACGCTTCGGCGGCGCCGGACGCCTGGGTTGCGCGTGATCCGGCTGTTGGCGAACTCGACCGCGCCGAGGCGTGGACGCTGTAGACGCCGGTGCTGGCCCGTGACCTGTGGCTCAACGAGGCGCGTAAGCGAGGGCTGCGGCCGTCCGACCTGCTGCGCGAGACGTACCGCGCCGCCGTACTCTGAACGGCTTTCCTGACCGCGGCGGATGCCGATGAACCTCGAGCTTGTCGGCAAATCATGTTGAGGTCATCAGTCCGGCTGGTCACCGTCTGCTGACCTGCCGGGAATAACGCATGGTGAGGCGCCGATCTGGTGACCTCAACATGTCGGCGCGCCGTCGCCTCGGCGGCTGCCGGAGCTCCGGAAACGAGGACCCGATTGTGCTTTAGGTGTGCGGACCCGGGCCACTCCCCCCTTGAGAAGACCGTGCTTCCCTTCGTTGTGTTGATGTCATTTGGGGACCAGGGGCGGGGCACCGATCACTGACAAGATGCCGCCAACCGCGCTCCCGTTCTTCACCGGATCAATTCGGTCAGCCTCCATCATAGCCCATGTCGCCCAGCGGTCGAGGTTCTTAGGCGTCACGGGCATTTCAGCTGCGCGGGTCAGGACGGCCTGAACATAGGTGCGGATCGTCTCTGCTTGGTGAAGAGACATTGCCTGCCCAACGAGACGTTCGATCCGTTCCCTCTCCTCCTTCTCCTGTTGTTCGCGTTCCTTCCTTATTTGCTCGATTTTCCGTTGGTGCTCCGCTTCCACCAGTTCGGCTTTTCGTTTCACTAGCCACTCATGATGGCAGACGGCATTCTGGCGGTGGAAGGTCTCGGCCGCGACGATTATCTCGACAACGATGGTGCAGACGAGATCCTCAAGCGATGCCTCATCGCTGTCCTGCCAGGACTTATGGGCTGTGCCATTATGGGACCGGGAGTGAATCGACAGCCGTAGATGTTCCTGCTGGCGGACCGCTGACGCGGGCTTTCCCTTTGTCGGGACCGGCTCAAGGGTGAAGGTGATGTGCTGATCACCGACGTGGATGCCTGCGTCATTCGGGTTCCGCGGCCACTTTGTGGTGTCGATCGAGGCGTTGCAGCCCGCCCGCGCGGCAGCCAGGAAGATGCCGTTCAGGATGCGGAGCCGCCGCTTTGCGTTAGGCGTGTCATAGCGTGGGGCATACATGCTGAAGCGGGTTCTGGCATACTCCTGGCGGCGCACCTCGTCCTTCTCCAGTAGCGTGGCGATCAGCCGATGTGGACTGGTCGTGAGCTTTGGGCAGGTCACCTTGCCCACCATCCTCCGGACGCGCTCGGTCAGCGCAGCCATGTCCTCTTCGAAGGTCGGCGGCGGAGGCAGCGGCGTATCGAGGCCGATCTCCGACCGGTAGTAGCCGCGGTATGAGCCGCCGCCGATCTCGATCGTGTCGGAGGCTCCTGGGAACCGTGGTGGGAGCGGGCGCTTGCTGGTCGGCTTGCCCGCCTGCTTCCTGGCCCAATAGCCGCGCTCGGGAACAGGGATGTCGGCCTTCCGGCAGGCCTTTGCCAAGGCTACGTCGGATACGCCGACCTCAGCCGCGAGCGCCCTCATGGGCTGGTCCCAGACCAAGTTGTAGAGTTCCTGACGTATGAATCGTCGCGTCATGTTCCGGAAGCGGTTCGTGGGAGGGGAGTTGCTCAGGGGGCTGGTCAGACGGCGCAGATCGGCTGACCGGCGAGGGCGCGTAGGATGGCCTGATGGGCGGACAGGCCGTTGAGGTGCCCCGCGTCGATGGAGGAGCGGATCAGGGCACGGACATCGACACCTCAAAGCGACCGGAAACCGTTAGCCACCTTAGGGAAGGTGACGCTCGGGCGTAGCACCTGCTTGGAGGCGTTGTTGGTGGGCGGCACGGCGCGGTCCGGATGCGTTCGACGGAGGTGGCGGTATCGTAGAAGCCGGACCCATTATCGGCCCAGACGTCCTCGCTCGACAAGCCCGCGAGGCCGACATTGACTGCGCGCCGAACGTTTGCAGCCACCTCCTCGAGATCATGGGCGAAACTGGACTCGAAATCGGCGTTCACCGGGAGGTCTGTGGCAAGGACGAGGCTCCCGAGATGCGCCAGGACATCGTCGCGTCCGACACCATTTTCTGGGCGGCCCCGCGACCAGGAATAGCCTGGCCTCATCGAGGCCAGGGCGCTGAAGCCCATGTGCTCCATCATCCGGGTACTGTCGACATCCCGGGGGTTCGGCAGGATGAAGCATTTTTCCCGATGAAGCGCACGGAAAGCGTTGCGCTTTTATACGATGGTGCGAGCCACGGTTCATCTCCTAAAAGAAGGGTGTAAGACGCGGATTCCCGATGGCTGTCCCAGAGTATAATGGCGAGGAAAGACCATGGCGGAGAGCCTTCTTCTTGTCACCCACGGTGGCTCATTCCACTGCGATGAGGCGTTCGCCTACGCTATCCTGCGCCGCGCCCTGCCGCCGGAAGCGCTTGCCACCTCCAGGCTGGTGCGCACCAGGGACCAGCGAGTTATCGAGGCCGCCGACATAGTCTGGGACGTCGGTGGAGTTTTCGCCCCCGCACGGGGGCGCTTCGACCACCACCAGCGCGGCGCTCCGGTGCGTCCCGACGGGTCGCCCTACTCTTCGGCGGGCCTCCTGTGGGCCGCCTTCGGCCATGACGCGGTGCGCGCCGTCCTGGCCGGGCGCGGCGGCGAGGATATCGTCGAGCAGGTCTGGGCGGAGATGGACGAGCAGGTCGTCCGCCTCGTTGATCTCGCCGACAACGGCCAGCGCCCGGTCCCCGACTTCGGCGACGAGGACCTCGACCGGGCGGCGCGGATCGCCGACGGGATGGCCCTGCCGTACCTCGTTGACGCCCTGAACCTGCCGTGGGACGCCGACCCCGCGGACCGAGCACAGGCCGAGGACGAGCGCTTCCTCCGCGCAGCCGAGATCGCGGGCACCTTCCTCGACGGCCGCATCGAGCAAATACGAGCTCGCATTGCCGCCTACGATGCCGTCCTGGAGGCGCACGGCCGCTCGACCGACCCGCGCGTTCTGGAACTCGACCGTGGCATGCCGTGGCAGGGACCGGCGCACGACGCCCACCTGCCGGTGCTGTTCGCCGTCTACCCCGACAAGGGAGGCGAGGCCTGGATGGTTGGCTGCATGCCGCCCGAGCCGGGCAGCTTCGCCCAGAAGCTGCCGCTGCCCGAGGCGTGGGCGGGCCTGCGCGATGCCGAGCTCGCCCGCGTGTCTGGGGTGGCGGACGCCGTGTTCTGCCACCTGAACCGCTTCATCGCCGCCGCCCGCTCGCGCGAGGGCGCGCTGGAAATGGCCCGCATCGCCCTCAGCTTCGCCTACCGAACCGGCCGCGAAGGAGGCGAGCATTGAGTGGTCGCTCACTCCGATCGCCGCCTCGTCCTTATCCGCCTTGCCTGCCGCCAGTGGCGCTCCGGATCCAATGCCACCTCCCGCCAATGGTCACGCCATTTGACGTACCTGGGGCAGGCATCCGCAAGCGCGGCCTCCAGTCGCCCATACCGGAACAGGCAACTGTCGGCCATGCTGACGAGCAGGGAATTCGGGTGCATGCGTCCTTCTGGATCTCCCCTCAGCAGGGCAGCCACCGCCGCCGCCTCGGCGCCTGGTCCGAGTTCTTGGGCCAGCAGGGCGAGCGCCACAGCGGCGGAGCGGCTGACACCCATCTGGCAATGGACCACCAGCGAACCTTCCGGAGTCTGCACGGCGATCCTGCGCCCAAACTCGAGCGCTTCGGCGACATGCTCGATGACGGGGCCGCAGTAGGGGCCAAAGGCCGGGATGGCAATGTCGTCGAACCGCTGCACCAGCACGGCGCCCACCTCGCCGCCGGTGGTCTGCGCCAAGGCGAGATCCAGGTTCTCGGCATCATGCTCGGCCGAAGGCCTGATCGAGATGATGCCGTCGGCGCCTTCAGCCTCCCCGCGCTCGACGGCCGCCCATGACAGCACACGAATTTTCATTTTACCTGCCAGGCTCTCAGCAAGACATGCGTTCGGAACCGATGACCATTAATCCTACCCGATGATCAGACGCACTGGTGCCACAAGAAGCACAAGCCGCAAGTTTCCCCAAAGCCGCTCTCGGCTTCCGCCGGGCCTCCATTCGTTCCAAACCTTAACGACGTATTGCCCAGGGTAGCGGAAGGACGCCTCGAAGCGCTGGTCATTGGTGACGGGAACCCAGCGACTGGCCCGGCTGCGTCCCTGAACTTCCCGGCCAGGATGGCCGCTTGGCCTTGCGGGACCTCCCTTCCACTGCCTGGCGGCGGCCAGCAAGGAACCTGCACCTTGAACCTGTTCAACTGTAGCCAAGTAACCTGTTCAATTTTTTACCGATAATCTGTCCATCCAACAGGTATGCTCGTCCATGTTCGGGCAGCATTTCCGATGTCGCCGACGGTGGCGGCATGACGGAGGACGAGATGGCGGAAGGCATCGACGAAGAAGACGCCATGAGGACCGGGCGGCCCGCTCCCGACCATGATGCAGCCGGGAAAGCGCGAAGCGACCGTTCTGATCCGGAGCGCATGGCAAGAAAGCTGGCTTCGAAGGCGGGAAGGGCGAGGGCTGCGCTGAGGAGCGCGCCGACACCGATTGCGCCGAAGGCCGCGATGCAGCTGGCAAGAAATCTGGCGCCGTTGATTGAGGCGTTGAAGAAAGCGCGGCCGCGCCAACTCAAGCCGCTCCAGGACCTCACCAGAAGGGCCGGGGTGAGCGCGGACGGGGATGAGAAGCGGCTGAGCCGGTTCCGCCCGCCGAGGGACGGCAACGAGGCGGCGATGAAGCGGCTGGCCCGGGATCCGAAGCAGTATCTGGGACTGGCCGAGACCGCCGCCCTGATGGCTGGCCTCTCGGTCGACCAGGCTGCTCTGGATCTGGTCGTGAACACGCCCTGGAGCCCGTCCCAGGCGGGAATGGCGTCATTCGACGAGAACACGGCCGGTGGCTACCATCGCCTCCTCGAGCAGTTGCGGGAGACCGTCGCTGCCATCTCGGAGCGGGCAAAGCTCGACTGGTATCTGGACGAAACCCGGCGGCGCGAAGCGTACCGGAGCGGCGGTGGGCCTGAGGACGATGGCTGGTGCCTCGGGCATCCTTTCGCCGACCAGTTGGACAACGCTCCCTCGGTGCCGCTGCTGTTCAACGAGATCGGCCGCATGGCCTGTGAGGCCAGGGAAGAGAGCGGAGGCTGGCGCGAGGCGGATCTGGTGATGCTGGAGCGCGTCCATTTCGGCATCGCCAAGCTGAAGGGTGACCAGGTGCCGACCGGCTACTTCATGCTCGCGCCCTGGTACGGCGTCGTCGAGCGTGGCCGGTCGCTCGACGGCACCAGATGCCTGCTCCGTTACGGCATCCCGTCAGTGCTGGACGACGAGATCATGGACGACTTTCAGGCCAGTGAGGGCGGACCGTGGGTTCGCGTGACCGTTCGCGTTCCGGCGGGGAAGTCGCTGCCGACAGGCCCCTACGGCCGCTTCGCCGAGGACGACCCCTTCGGCTTCGAGGATGCCAGGTTCGTCGAGAGGCTGTCCCTGAGTGGCATCGAGCGCGCGTTGGGCGGCTCGGTCTTCCATGTCATGGGGGCATGGGGCGATCGGGCCGACCGCCCGGAGCCGGGCTTCACCGAAGCCCCGCCGGGCACGGCCGCCGCACATGTCGAGGCGGGCCTGGTGTTCGGGTACGCGCATCCACCGGAGAAGGCGTTCACAGTCCGAGGTGCGCTCGAGGACAGCGCCGTCCACCACCTCGCCACCTTCAAGGCGTTCATGGCGCGCCAGATGGAGATGGCCGACGACCGCGCTCAGCAGGCAATCCAGGATTTCCGCGATGGGCCGGATCGGATGAGGACCGGCTGCTTCGACGACGTCGACATTCCCCTGCAAACCGAAACCGTGGAGGAGTAACGAATATGCCCGCCATCGACATCGGCCCGCTCGCATTCCGCTCGAATGCGGCCGCGAAGGCTTACTACCGCGCCATCCTGCATGCGTACCCGGTGGGCGCCGTTATCCCGGAACCGCACGCCAGCCATCTGCTCTGGCTGCTCGACCGTCATCCCGAAGCCGCGGATAAGCGCGGGGCTGGCGTTGCCCGGTTCCGTGTCGACAAGCCAACTAAGGGGAAGCACCCCTGCTTCTGGATTGATCGCGTGGATGGGTCGGCCACCGACTTCTCATTCGGGTGGGCCATCGACGGCAAGGGGCCGAGCAGACTTGTGGAGATGCGCCAGGCGATGAGGGAGGCGATCAACGGGGACGCCATGGCGTTCAGGAGGCGCTTCTTCGAGGAGCACGCCGACACTGATGGCCGGGTGCCGTGCGCGCTCACCGGCGTGCCAGTGTCGCCTTCCGAATGCCATGTCGACCATGCGCCGCCGCACACCTTCGTGGCACTGGCGACGGCCTTCCTGGCCGAGCGCAGGATCTCCCCGGACGGCAGCCACGTGACGGCACCGGCGGACAACCAGTTCGTGCCGAGGCTGGTGGACGCCGCACTGGCAGCGGATTGGCAGGCGTACCACCGCGCCAGGGCGAAGCTGCGCGTCGTCGAGAGGCTGTCTCTTATACACATCTCCGAGCCCACGAGACTATAAC
>NZ_JAUQTX010000181.1:0-14468 GCF_059803775.1 Azospirillum sp. UFLA03-27
GCGTATAATCGTCGGCAGCGTCAGATGTGTATAAGAGACAGCCCATACTCCAGCGCCGTCCCGGCGTCGATCTGGCGCCCGGACAGCAGGATCTCCAGCGCCCGCCCGTAACCCCGCTCCGGGTCCTTGCGCAGCAGCAGGCGCGGCAGGCGCTGCGTGCCGCCATAGCCCGGCGGCAGGAACAGGTTGATCTCCGGCTGGCCCAATCGGGCGCGGGGATCGGCTACCCGGACGTGGCAGGCCATCGCCAGTTCGCAGCCGCCCCCGAGCGCCACGCCGCGGATCGCCGCGAACACCGGCTTGTCCAGCGCCGCGAGGGCGCGGAAAACGGCGTGGGCTTTGGCGGGCAGGGCGCGGGCCTCGTCCTCGTCCCGCACCTCGTCGAGAAGCTGGCGGATGTCGGCGCCGGCCACGAAGTTGCGGCCGGTGCCGGTGATCACCACGGCGCGCACGTCGGCCCGGCGGGCGAGATGGGCGACCAGAGTGTCCAGCTCGTCGAGCAGGCGGTCGGACAAGGCGTTGACCGGCGGGTTGTCGATGGTGACGGTCGCCATGCGCACGCCGTCGGCCAGCCGGTCGTACTGGACGGACAGGAAGCGCTGCCGCTCGATGAGGGTCTGTTCCTCGGCCCGCTGCTGGCCGCGCTTCCAAGTGGCGATGCGCGCCTCCAGGTCGGTCAGGCATTCCGGGTTGCGCAGGGTGGAGGTGTCGCCCAACGGCTCCCCGTTCATCATCGCCGTCAGGAAGCGGCGCATGTACTTGCCGGACCGCGTCTCGGGAAAGGCCGGAACGGCGAGGATGTCGGAGGGGACGGCGACGGCGCCCTTCTCCTGCCGCACCAGATCCTTGAGCCGGCGCTCGTCGTCGGCGGTGATGTCGCGGCCCTTGGCGGGCAGGACGAAGGCGACGGGGGTCAGCCCCTTCTCGCGGTGGGGGGCGCCGACCACGATGACGTTGCCGACCGGGCTGTCGGGGTTGATCTGCTTGTCGCGCAGGATCGCGCCTTCGATCTCCTCCGTGCCCATGCGGTGGCCGGACACGTTGATGACGTCGTCGGACCGCCCGTGCAGGCTGAAGCTGCCATCCTCGTATTTGCGCGCGAAGTCGCCTTGCAGGTAGGCCCAGACCGGCCGGCCCTCGGCGTTGCGGAAGCGCCCGAAATAGGTCGCCACGAAGCGGTCGAAATCGCCCTTCCAGCCCGGCTTGCCGACATTCTCCGCGTCGCCCCAGATGGTGCGGGTCAGGTAGGGATAGGGGGCGGTGACGACGATCTCGCCCTTCTCCTCCACCTCGGCGGGGCAGAAGGCGACGCGGCCCGTGGCGTCCGGCTCGCTCTCGGGAACCCAGACGTCGCCCAGCACCCAGGGCAGGGGATAGGTGTGGGCGTCGGCGCGCAGCGGCTGGTCGGGGTTGCCGTAGGGGTGGGTCCAGACGATGCCGCCATGCTCCGTCGCCCAATAGCTGTTGATGTATTGCGGCGTCATCACCGCCATGCCGAAGGCCTGGACGGCGGGGCTGGTCGGCTCCGCGCAGAAGGTGGCGACGCGCAAACTGGAGCGGTCGTAGCGCTCCACGTCGGCGCGGTTCTCCGGGTGGGTCATGACCGTCTTCAAGAAGGTCACGCCCGCCTTGAAGATGGTGACCTTGTGCCGCTCGATGATCGAGGCGAAGCGCCCGGCGTTGGGGAAGACGGGCGCTCCCTCCGTCACGATGCCAGGGATGCGGGCGGCGAGGCTGGCCGTGATCAGGTAGCTCTGCCCGGTGATCCAGCCGGGATCGGCGACGACGTATATCGCGTCGCGGCCCGGCAGGGCGTCGAAGCTGACCTTCATGGTGTGGGCGAGGCCGGCGACGTAGCCGCCATGGACATGCACCACGCCCTTCGGCTTCCCTGTGGAGCCGGAGGTGTAGATGATGAACAGCGGATATTCGGCATCCACCGGAACGCAGGGAGCGGCCTTCGCCACGGCGGCGTAGAGCGCCCGGTCGTCAAGCGCCCGCAGGGTTTCCATGTCCGGCAGGCCGGCGGCGGCGCACAGCGCCGCCTCGGCCGTCGCCAGCAGCTCATGCGCCCAGACGTCGCGCCCCTCGGTCCAGGGAATGTCGGGAAGCCCGGCGTGGCGGACGACGATCACCGCCTCGACGCGCGGCGGGGCGGCGGTCAGCGCCTCGGCGACGCTGGCGCGCAGGTCGGCCACGGTGGCAGCGTCGAGCGTCCCGGCGCGGTCCAGAGCCCGGCCAAGCTCGCGCATCACGTCGGCGGGGGCGACGGTGATCTCGCCCGCCAGCCCGCGGCGCACCGGCTCCATCAGGGCGTCGTCTCCCAGCTTGGCGCGCAAAACCTCCTCGGTGATGCGCAGCGCCGTGGGCAGGGCGACGAAGCGGTCGAGCGCCGGGTCGCTGTAGGCTTCCTTGAAGGGGGCCATCTCGGCGTTGCGGCTGGCGCCGTCGGCGGTGATGACGACGCGGGCACCGGCGTTCTCGATACGGTCGGACAGCGTCTTGTCGGAGAAGCCGCCGAAGACGGCGGTGTAGATGACGCCGAGGCGCTTCGCCCCCTCGGTCCAGACGATCTGGTCGAGGATGTTGGGCATGTTCAGCGCGATACGGTCGCCCTGGCGGAGGCCGAGCCCGCGCAGCGCCAGAGCGGCCAGCGCGGAGCGGATCAGCAACTCGCGCCGGGTCAGCGTGACGTGATGGACCGGGCCGCCGCGCCCGCCGTTGGCGGCGGCGTCCCAGCGATCGCCCTCGTACCAGTAGGCGGTCTCCGCCCCATGGCCGGACAGGACGTGGCGGTCCACCTCGTTGAAGGCGGCGTTGGTCAGCCCGCCCGCGAACCAGCGGTAGAAGGGCGCTTCGGACCCGTCGAACGCCTGGGTCCAGGGCGTCCAGTCCGCCCGCTCCGCCGCCTCACCCGTCGCGGCATTCCAGCCTCGCCAGACGCCGTCGGCATCGCGCATCAGCCAGTGCGCGCCGTCGAACCAGTGGATTGTCTCCGCGGCGATGGCGCCGTGGAAGGCGCCGGGGTCGCCCTCGCAGGCGGCGCGCTGGCTCTGCCAGTCCGCGGCGGAGCGGATGGGGTTGACGGCGACGTCCTGCGGCAGCGGCGGCTGTCCGGTGGACTCCGCGACGGCGTGATCCATGCTTTCCTCCCGATCGGGCATTTCTTCTTTGGCGGCCACGTCTTGTGCGCGGCGGGCATCACTATAGCGCGGCGCCCTGCATGGGCCGCAATGGCGCCGTGCGCGGCGGGGGTATGCCGTATACGCGGCTTTCGGTCATACTTGGAGCAATCAATGACGATGGGAGGAAACGGCATGTCCAAAAACGACGCGCCCGCGAATGATTCGGTGACCTTCGCGGTCAGCCACCCCGATCCGGCGGACTTCAAGCGCGACGGGCTGCGACCCTTCTTCGAATACCGCGACCTCGGCATCCGCGCCGCCACGGCGGGCAAGGCGAACGCCCACGTCATCCGCGCCCGCCCCGGCGAGCCGTCGCACGGCGGCTGGCACCGGCACGCGCTGGATTTCCAGATGGTCTACGTGCTGAAGGGCTGGGTGAAATTCGCCTATGAAGGCGTGGGAGAGGTGCTGTTGCAGGCCGGCTCCTGCGTGCACCAGCCGCCGGGCATCCGCCATGTCGAGATCGCGCATTCCGATGATCTGGAGATGCTGGAGATCACGCTTCCCGCCGACTTCCCGACCGAGGGGGCCGAAGCGCCCGCCGGGGACTGACGCCGCACCCGCCAAAAAAGTGCCGGCCAAAAAAAAAGTGCCGGTCGCACCCGTCGCGGAAACGACGGTGCGGCCGGCCAGATGCTTTGGAGGAATCGCCGCCATGGCCACAGGGAACGACGCGGCCACGGGACGCTTCGTTGCAAAGGAAAGCAATGCCCATGCCAGCGCTTGAGCGGGTTTCCGGCGCCGGTTTTCCGTGCTTTCGGGAAGGGCCTCCGGAGCGAACCTGTCTGGAAGACTGGACAGGTGACCGGATCGCTGGACAGGCGGGTGGGCGCCGCTGTTCTGGCATGTTGGGCGCGTCGAGGGTATTAGGGCGGTGTGTGGCGGCGTGATGAGGATGCGGACGGGATGCCCGAGGTCGAGATCTCCCGCGAGGACAAGGGGCAGGCGACGGTGTTTGAGGCGTCGCCGTCCAGTGTGCCGCCCCAGCGTTACGCCCATCTCCTCTACGCTGCCCTGCTGCTGGCCGGTTTCGTCGTCGTGGCCGAACTGACGCTGGAGCCGACGGCCTCGATGCTGCGCTGGCTGGGGGTCCTGTGCGCGGTGCCGCTTCTGCTGATGTGGATGATCACGCTGCTGCGGGCGGCCCGGCGCAGCGCCGTGCGGCTGGTCGTGGCGCCGGAAGGGTTGACTGCCCACGGACAGCTTGTCCCCCACGACACGATCCGCGGGGTGGCGCTCTACCCACCGCAGGGCAAACGCCCGCTGTTCGTGGCGCGCATCCAGACGATGACTGTACAGCAGCACCAAAAGGAACTGGCGCTGGCCGGCGGGGACGTGGATGCGGAGGAGGACGGGAAACCGGGGAAGGGCCGTCGGCGGCGCGCCGGCTACCGGCTGCTTCTGCTGCGCCGGAACCATCTGCCGGCGCTGGTCCTGGTGCGCGGCCTCACCCTGTCGGGCGGTGAGACGCTGATGGCCGGGCTGGCCGCGGAACTGCGCCGCCACAGCCGGCCGGGCTGACACTCATCTGGCTTTTTATTCGGCGCGCAGTGGCGCGCGGACAAGCGCCCCTCCCGCCGCGGGGGCGGGAGAGGACCGCGCTGGAAAGACGTGACTCAGCGACGGGCCGTCGGGGCTGCCGGCAGGTCTTCTTCCAGGATGACGACGTGCAGGGCGTAGGAGACCTCACCCTCGTCCACGTCACGGTGCAGGGTGCCGACGAATTCGTCGCCCAGCATGACTTCTGCGGACTGGCCGGCCTTCTCGGGCGGCTGGATGATGATCTTGTCGTTGCCGAGCGTCTTGCGCAGATAGCTCTGCACACGGGCGATTTCGGTTTCGGTCATCTTGGCGACCGTCGGCTTGGCGGGCGGCATGGCATGATCCCTGTGTTGTCGAAGGGGTCATATAGAAACCTTTCGGGCAAAGGGAAAGCACAACATCGCCCTGGATCGCCCTGGATCGCCCCGGATCGCGCATTCGCCGCGCCGCCCGCTGCAGGCCCCGTCTTTCTTGCGGGGGACCATGCCCCCGCCTGTGGGAAGCCCTTAGCCGGTTTTGTCCTCTTGTTCCTGGGGGCGCGGCCAAATACTGGACGGATTGGAATGTGGGGGCGTCCGCGCCCCGCCGTCCGGTGACCATGGCATGGGGTGACCATGGCTGCACGCCTTCGCCGTTTCGTCTCGTGCCGCATGTTCCTGGCGCTGACCGCCGGCCTTCTGCTGGCCGTGGCGGCATGGGAGGCGCCCGGTCTGGCGGCCACCGTGCCGGAGCAGCGCATCGCCCTGGTCATCGGCGTCGGCGCCTACCGTCACGCCACCGAACTGCCCAACCCGCGCAACGACGCCCGCGCCATGTCGGCGGCCCTGCGCAAGCTTGGCTTCGCGGTGGAGGAGCGCTACGACCTCGACAACCGCGGCATGGCGGAGGCGTTGCGCGGCTTCGGCATCCAGGCGGCGCAGGCCGACGTGGCGCTGCTCTATTTCGCCGGCCACGGCATGCAGGTCGGCGGCACCAACTTCCTGATCCCCGCCGACGCCCGGCTGGAGCGCGAGCGCGATCTGGTCTATGAGGCGCTGCCGCTGAACCTGCCGATGGGCGAGCTGGCCCAGGCGCGCAAGCTGGGCATCCTGATCCTGGACGCCTGCCGCAACAACCCCTTCGCCGACCGGCTGGTGCGGTCCGGCACCAAGCGGACGGAGGTTCATTCCGGATTCGCCCGCGTCGACGACACGCCGACCGACACGCTGGTCGCCATGGCCACCCGCGCCGACGCGGTGGCCGAGGACGGGCAGGGCGACCACAGCCCCTACACCGCGTCGCTCCTGAAGAACTTCGACGTGCCGGGGCTGGAGCTGAGCCTGTTCTTCCGCCGCGTGCGCGACGACGTCATGCAGGTCACCCAGGGCCGCCAGGAACCGTTCCTCTACGGATCGCTGGGGGCCGCCCCCTTCTACTTCAACCCGCTGCCGGAGAACCGGCCCCCGCAGCTCGCCGCCTTCAAGACGCTGGAGGTGTTCGACCGCGGCGGGACGGAGGGGATGGGCATCGCGCGGCCCAGCGATCCCGACAACGACCAGCTTTTCGCCCAGGTGACCGGCCTGCCGCGCGGCGGCGGGGTGCGCATCGGCGACCGGGTGGTGCTGATCGGCGACTATCTGACGCTCGACCAGCTCACCGCCGCGACCTTCCGGGCCGACGCCACCCACCTCGGCGACGCCGGCAGCTTCGAGTTTGCGGTGATGGACGGGCGCGGCGGGGTGGCGCGGGGCGCCGTGCCGATCCTCATCAAGCCGAGCAACCGCCCGCCGGTCGCCGTCGCCGAGCGCAGCGTGCGCGCCGTGGTCAACAGCCTGCGGCTGGAGGTGCCAACCGACCCCGATGGCGATCCGCTGACCTTCACCGTCAGCACCGTGCCGGAGCGGGGCAAGGTCCATGACGGCACCACCCCGCTGAAGCCCGGCGACAAGCTGGCGCCGGAGCGGCTTACCGCCCTGACCTTCGACCCGGAACGGGCGCCGGCGGGCCGCGCCGGGGTGTTCAGTGTGCTGGTCGAGGACGGGCGCGGCGGGCGTACGACGATGAGCGCGCTTTTGGAGGTTGAGGAGGCCGGCGCTGCCCCGCCGCAGGCCGATCTTGAGGAGTCGCTGTGGCGCCGCGTGCGCGACAGCCGCGACGCCGATGCGCTGGACGCCTTCCTGCGGCTGTTCGGCACCGGCCCCTTCGCCGCCCCGGCGCGGGACCGGCTGAACCGGTTGCGCGCCGAATCGGCCAAGGTCGCGGCGCTCTCCTCGGTGGGTGGGGCGGGGAGCAGCGGGCGGTCTGGCAATGGTGCGGGCAATGGAGCATCCAGCGGCAAGGCGTCTCCGCCGCCGGAGCTTCAGCTCGACACCGCCGGGGAGGGGATGTACGTGGCCGTCGCCGACGCGGAGTTGCGCGCCGGGCCGGACGCGCGGTCGGAGCGGGTCGGCACCCTCGCCAAGGAGGGTGCGGTTCGGGTGCTGGGCCGGGTGGCCGACGCCGACTGGTACCGGGTCGCCCTGGATGACGGCACCCAGGGCGGCGTGCAGGGCTTCGTCCGTGGTCCCGCGCTGCGTCCCGCCGGGCCGGAGGACCGCCAGCGGCTGGCGCTTGCCGCACCGGTCCAGCCGGGGGGCTCGCAGGGGCGGGCGCAGGGCAACGGCAGCAGCTTCCAGGATTGCCCGGCCTGCCCGCCGATGATGCGCATTCCCGCCGGCAGCTTCGTCATGGGCAGCGAGCGCGGCGACGCCAGCCAGCGCCCGCCCCGCCGCGTCACCTTCGCCCGGCCCTTCGCCATCGGGGTCTACGAAGTCACGGTCGCCAACTGGCGGGCCTGCGTGGAGGGCGGCGGTTGCGCTGCCATGCCGCGGATGCGCAACCCCTCCGACGACACACCGGTCCACAACATCCATGTGGAGGACGCGCTGGCCTACACCGAGTGGCTCAGCCGTAAGACCGGGCAGCGCTACCGCCTGCCGAGCGAGGCTGAATGGGAATACGCGGCGCGCGGCGGCAGTGCGGCGCGCTTCGCCTGGGGCGATAGCCTGACGCCGGGGGCGCGGCTCGCCAACTGCCGCGACTGCGGCGGGGGCGACGACCGCTCCCTGCCGGCGCCGGTCGGCAGCTTCCAGCCCAACGCCTTCGGCCTTTACGACACCAGCGGCGGCGTGGCGGAGTGGGTCGCCGACTGCTGGAACCCCGGCTACAAGGGCGCCCCGACGGACGGCAGCGCCTGGACGGAGGGCGATTGCCGCAAACGGGTGCTGCGCGGCGGCTCCTGGCGGGACGGACAGGACGCCATCGCCGTCACCGCCCGCATCGGCTACGACGCCGACGTGCGCTATTTCGCCGACGGGTTGCGGGTCGCCCGCGATCTGAACTGACTCCGCTCGCGTTCGTTGGTGGGACGCACCGTCTGCGGAAGGGACCGCGGCGCCCCCGAAATTGCAGAAAAGGGCGCCGGACCGGTGCGCTAGACTTGACCGTTCAAAGGCTTGGCGATCCGTGAACCGGACGGCCCGCTCACGGGAGGCCGGCGGGCCTTCGACCAAAATCATTACAGCCGCCGCTGCCTAAGACTCCCTAAAGGGGTGGTCAAAGAGAAAATCAGGTGGAGGGTATCGACGTGTTGCGCTGGCCCCGGAGCGCCGTTTGGACTGTTGCGCTGGTTCTGGTGACGGCGAACGTTGCCTTTGCCCCCCTGGCGTTCGCCGACGACAAGCGCGTCGCGCTGGTGATCGGCAACGCGCAGTACCAGGAGGGCGGCCCGGCCGCCGGGGTGGGCGCCAACACGGCGGTCGTCGCCGACGCGCTGCGCCGCGCCGGCTTCACCGTCACCGCCGCCGAGAACCTCGACCACCGCGGCATGGTCGCGGCGCTGAGCCGGTTCCAGGACGCGCTGGGGCAGGCCGACCTGGGCTTCCTCTATTATTCCGGCGTGGCGCTGAGCCTGTCGGCCAAGGGCTTCCTGGTCCCGGTGGATGCCAAGCCCGGTTCCGAATACGACGTGATCTTCGACACCATCGAGCTGGACTATGCGCTGAAGGAGATCCAGCGCAGCGGGCGCAAGGCCGTCGCCGTGTTCGACCCGGTGCCCGCCCACCCGCTGGCCGACAAGCTGGCGTCGGCGATGGGCGAGGAGGGGCGCTCCGTGAAACCGGCGCTTGCAGCCCCGGCGGCGCTCGACAACCTGTTCGTCGTCTATTCGCACCGGCCCGGCACGCCGCCCGCCACGCCGTCCGGCAAGGGGGCCGACGCCTTCTCGACCGCCTTGGCGCAGGAGATGGTCAAGCCGGGCGTGCCGCTGCGCGACGCGTTGGCCGAGGTCGCCCGCACCGTCGTCGGACGCACCCGCGGAACGCAGCACCCCTGGCTGCAGGACCGGCTGGGCACGGATCTCGTGCTGGTGCCCGGCCCGCGCGCGCCGTCCGCCCCCGTCGTCGCCCGAACGGAGGAGGCGCCGCCCGCCGTGGTGGCGACGACCCCCGAAGCGAAGCCGGCCGAATCCAAGCCAATCGAACCCAAGCCAATCGAACCCAAGCCGCTGCCACAGAAGGCGGAGGAAAAGCCCGCCGCCCCGGCGGTCGCCGAGGTGGAGGTGGACCCGCTGAACGAGAAGCGGGTGGTGACGCGCGACACCAACCTGCGCGCCGGTCCCGACACCAAGGCGGCGGTCGTCGGCACGCTGCGTCACGACAGCGAGGTCACGGTCACCGGGCGGACCCGCCGCAACGGCGGCTGGCTGCGCGTCGAGCAGGACGGGAAGACCGGTTTCGCCTTCGCCAGCAACCTCGCCAAGCCGGAGGAGGTGCCGGTCGCCTCCGCCCAGCCGCCGCAACAACCTCAGCCGGCGGTCCTGACTCCCGGCGTCTACACGGTGGCGCGCGACGCCAACCTGTTCGCCCGCCCGGTGCTGGGCGCGCGCAGCCTGCGCGATCTGGAGCAGGGGCAGCGGGTGACGCTGCTCCAGGCGGCGCCCGATTCCGGCTGGGTGCTGGTGCGGGATTCGTCGGGGCAGGAGGGCTACGTCACCACCGGGACGCTGGCCGGCCGGTCGGGCGAGGCGGTGTCCATGGGCGGTGGGGCGGGTGGAGCGGCGCCCAGCGCCTACCCGCCGCCGACAGTGGTCCGCAACGACGTCGATCCGGTGGCCGGCGCGCTGTCCGGAACGACCGGCCCGACGCGGCTGGCCGCCCTTCCGGACAGCAGCGGGGAGAGCGCCGCGGGGCGCTCCGCCTCCGGGGCGGACCCGGTCCTCGCCGGGCTGGCCGAACCCTACCGCGACGCCGTGCAGGCGGGCCGCAACGCCGCCGCCCGTGCCGCCCGTTCGGCCACCGCCGGGCGCGGGGCGGAGGCGAAGGCGCGCGAGGCCCAGGCCGCCGCCCGCCGCGCCGCCGGTCAGGCCCGCGGAGGGGAGTCGGGCTTCGGGGTGCACCGCTTCCCCAACGGCGATGTCTACGAGGGGGCGTGGAACCGCGGGCTGGGCAACTTTTCCCTCCAGGGGACGATCAGCCGGAACGGCGTCGGCGTCTACCGCTTCGCCAACGGTCAGGTCTATGAGGGGGAGTGGAAGAACGACCAGATGTCCGGCTACGGCGTCCTGGGCTTCCCATCCGGCGACCGCTTCGAGGGGACGTTCGTGAACGCCGTGCCGAACGGGCCGGGCGTCTACCGCTTCGCCAACGGCGATTCCTACGCGGGCGAGGTGCGCCAGGGCCGCGTCGACGGTCACGGCGAACTGGCCTTCACCAACGGAGAGCGGTTCAACGGCGTGGTGATGGACCGGCTTCCGGCGGGGCCGGGCGAACTGTCGATGCGCGGCGGCACCCGTCATGTCGGTCAGTTCCGCGGCGGCATCCAGGACGGTCCGGGCGCGGCCATCGACTCCGCCGGCTCGATGCAGCCCGGCATCTGGCGCGGCGCGACGCTCTTGAGTCGGTAACGCCGCTTCGTCTTTCCGTTTCGGCTGATATGCTCCACATTGGAACGCATTGCGGCTCGCCCTCCAGCCGCGCCATGCGAGGACCCGGCCTGGATGGACACGCTGACCGACCCGAAGAAGACCGCTTCCGCAGCCAAGCCGGCCAAAGCTGCGAAGGTCACCCGTGACCCGGAGGGCACCCGCGCGCGCATCCTCGCCGCCGCGACGGAGGAGTTCGCGCGCCACGGGCTGGGTGGCGCCCGCGTGGAGCGGATCGCCGAGGTCGCCGGCACCAACAAGCGCATGCTCTACTACCATGTCGGCAACAAGGAGAGCCTGTATCTGGCGGTGCTGGAGGGCGCCTACGCGCACATCCGCGCCACCGAACGCACGCTGAGCCTGGAGACGCTGGACCCGCCCGCCGCCATCGCCCGGCTGATCCATTTCACATGGCAATATTTCCTCGACCATCCCGAGTTCATGGCGCTGCTGAACATCGAGAACCTGCACCGGGCGGAGTTGCTGAAGACCTCCGACAAGGTGCACGCCATGCATTCGCCCTTCGTGCAGATGATCGCCGACGTGCTGAAGCGCGGCGTCGCCTCCGGGATCTTCCGGGCGGGGGTGGACCCGGTGCAGCTCTACATTTCCATCGCCGGGCAGTCCTACTTCTACCTGTCCAACGTCCACACCCTATCGGTCATCTTCGGTCGCGACCTGCTGGCCGAGGAGGCCAAGGCGGAGCGGCTGGACCATATGGTGGAGCTGATCCTGTCGTCGCTGCGGGCGTGAATCTGCTTGTGGTTTCATCATGAATAATCCGCATACCTGACCATCCGTCCTACCTCTTTGGCAGGGTTGACCGCTTTGCCGCGCCGGGCTTACTTTTAACCAGCCGGTTAAAAGAGCGCCTCATGTCGGCGCCGCAACGACCGGGGGAGGAGGAGCGATGGCTGTCGATGCGGCGGCTCACGGGAATGCATCCCGTGGCGGTCCCGCTTCGGGAACGGCGGCGCGACGGGGCGGGGCGGGTGCCACGCTGCTGCGTCTGCTCAATTCCGGCTGGTTCCGGCCGGTGCTGTTCCTGGTGGTCCTGACCGTCCTGTGGGACCTGTCGGTGCGGATCTTCGCGATCCCGCCCTATCTGATACCGAAACCGGGCGACGTGGCCTTGGCGCTCGCCGCGGACTGGGACCAGCTTCTGGCGGCGTCGGTGCCGACCACGCTGGCGACCTTGGGCGGCTTCGCCCTGTCGGTGCTGTTCGGCATTCCCATCGCCATGCTGATCGCCGGGTCGAAGACGGTGGAATCCTACGTCTACCCGCTGCTGGTCTTCTCGCAGTCGATCCCGAAGGTCGCCATCGCGCCGCTGTTCGTGGTGTGGTTCGGCTTCGGGCTGCTGCCCAAGGTGATTTCCGCCTTCCTGCTGGCTTTCTTCCCCATCGTCGTGTCGGCGGTGCAGGGCTTCAAGTCGGTGGACGGCGACATGATGGACCTCGCTAAGTCCATGAAGGCGACGCGCCTTCAGACCTTCCGCATGGTCAGCCTGCCGCACGCCCTGCCAGCCATCTTCGCCGGCCTGAAGGTGTCGATCACGCTGGCCGTGGTGGGCGCCGTGGTGGGCGAGTTCGTTGGGGCGAATTCCGGCATCGGCTTCGTCCTGCAGCGCTCCATCGGCAATTTCGAACTTCCCCTGATGTTCGCGGCCCTGGTGGTGCTGGCGCTGATCGGGGTGGTGCTTTTCTGGGTCATCGACGTGATCGAGCGGCTCGCCATCCCCTGGCACGCGAGCCAACGCCACAACTACATCCCGACGTCGTAACGCCAACAACAAAACCAACAGCGACGCCGGACACACTTCGGGAGGAGACGAGATGAAACGGACGCTCTTCGCGGCGCTCTGCGCCCTCACGGCCACAACGCTTCCGGCCCAGGCCGCGGACAAGGTCGTGCTGATGCTGAACTGGTACGTGTATGGCGAGCACGCCCCCTTCTACTACGGCAAGGACAAGGGCCTGTACGAGGCCGAGGGCATCGACCTGGAGATCCAGGAAGGCCGCGGGTCGGCGGTGACGACCCAGGCGGTGGCCGCGAAGACCGTTGATTTCGGCTACGTCGACGTGCCGACCATGATGAAGGCGGCGGTGAAGGGCGCCCCGGTCACCTCGCCCGGCGTGCTGCTCCAGACCAGCCCGATGTCGGCCATGGGCTTCACCGACAAGAACATCCGCAAGCCCGAGGACATCAAGGGCAAGACCGTCGCCATGACGCCGGGCGACAGCATGTCCCAGATCTGGCCGCTGTTCCTGAAGAAGACCGGCCTGAAGGACAGCGACTTCCGCGTCGTGTCGGGCGACGCCCAGACCAAGCTGAACGCCGTCATCAACGGGCAGGCGGACCTGCTTCTGGGCTACGTCATGGACCAGAGCATGAAGATCAAGGACGCCACCGGCAAGTCGGTGACGCCGATCCGCTTCGCCGACTACGGCGTCAACATGGTCTCCTCCGGCATCATCGCCCACACCGAGACGCTGAAGGACAAGCCCGACCTCGTGAAGCGCTTCATGGCCGCGACGACCAAGGCGGTCGAAGGGGCGGAGAAGAACCCGAAGGAGGCCGTGGCCGCCATCCTCAAGGCCAACCCCAAGGGCGGTCAGGAAGCCACCCTGCTGGAGGGCTTCGAGCTGACCACGCCGCTCTACCGCACGGCGGAGACCAAGGGGCAGCGGCCCTTCCGCGTCACCGACGCCAACATGGCCGAGACCGTGGACCTGCTGGTCGAATACGGCGGTCTGGACGCCGCGGCGAAGAAGAACCCGAAGGCCTTCTACACCCGCGACTTCCTCCCCGATCCCGCCGCGGCGGGCCAGTGAGGCCGGACGGACAGGAGAGCAGGGACATGGCTCAGCCCCAGTTGAAAGTCGTCGGATCGGCCGAAACGGCCCGCCTGTCGCAGAAGACCCTGATCCAGATCGACGGCGTGACCAAGACCTACCGCACCCGCGACGGGGAGGTGCCGTCCCTGCGCCCGATCACCTTCGACGTGCGGGACGGCGAGTTCCTGGTGGTGGTCGGCCCGTCCGGCTGCGGCAAGTCCACGCTGCTGAAGCTGGTCGCCGGCCTGCTGCCGGTCAGCGAGGGCGCCATCACCATCGAAGGCACCACGGTGACCGAGCCGCACGACGATGTGGGCATCGTGTTCCAGAGCCCGGTGCTGCTCGCTTGGCGGACGGTGCTGCGCAACATCATGATGCCGGTGGAGGTGCGCGGCCTGCCGCGCGATAAGTATTTGGAGCGCGCCCGCGCCCTGATCCGCATGACCGGGCTGGAGGGGTTCGAGAACAAGTACCCCTGGCAGCTCTCCGGCGGCATGCAGCAGCGCGCCTCGCTCTGCCGGGCGCTGGTCCACGACCCGAAGATCCTGCTGATGGACGAGCCGTTCGGCGCGCTCGACGCCATGACGCGGGAGAAGATGAACGTCGAACTGCAACGCATCCAGCACGAGACGGGCAAGACGGTGCTGCTGATCACCCACTCGATCCCCGAGGCGGTGTTCCTGGCCGACCGGGTGATGGTGATGTCGGAGCGTCCCGGCGCCATCGCCGCGACCTACGAGGTGCCGCTGCCCCGCCCGCGCTCGCTGGATGTCATGGGCCACCCGGTCTTTATCGAGCTGACCCAGCGCATCCGGGCGCATTTCAACGCCCAAGGGCATCTGGACTGAGGGGGAGTGAGGAGATGGACGAGTCTTGCCCCCTCCCTGATCCTCCCCCGCTTCGCAGGGGAGGGGAACTGTCTCTTATACACATCTGACGCTGCCGACGATTATACGCGAGTGTAGA
>NZ_JAUQTX010000182.1:0-14392 GCF_059803775.1 Azospirillum sp. UFLA03-27
ACAGCGAGAGCGAGCAGAAGAAGGCGCCGTCCGCCGTGTGGACCCGCGTGTAATGGCCGTCGGCCTGCACATAGACCGCGTCGGCGGGGTCGATCAGCACCACGCCCTGGCGCGTCGTGATCGGCAGCTTCACCAGCGGCGTGACCGGTTCGGGCACCGCGTCCGCGGGCGGCGGCGGAGCCGGCACGGGAAGCGCCTTCCCGTTCACCTCGAACAGCATCAGGGCCAGCGCGGCCCCGCCGCCCGGTGGCAGGGCGGTGGCCTTCACCACGATGGTCCGCCCCGGCAAGGCAACCATCATGGAGCTGGCCGCCGCCGGGGAGTCCGGGTCGTGCGCCGCGGCCAGCAGCAGTTCCACCTTGGCGCGGCTGCCCGGCGGGTGCAGGTCGTGCAGGCTGGCTCCCAACAGCGGGCGGTCGCGCCCCAGCATCCGCGCCACGGAGGCGTTGACCGACACCACGCGCCGGTCGCCGTCGAGCAGGACGAGGCCAACGTCCATATGCTGCAAGGTGTATTCCATGGGGCAGTATAGGCAGCGATTGGCCCCGGAAGGGAAGAGGTTAGGGAGAGGTTACGGTTCGCCCTTGCGCCGCCCGGTCAGCGCCGCGACGACGCCGTGGAAGGTGCGGACCTCCTGCTCGGTCATCTGCATCCGCTCCAGCGCGTTGCGCAGGGTGCGGACCATGGAGGGGCGCTTCTCCGGCGAGGTGAAGAAGCCGGTGCGGTCGAGGTCGCCTTCCAGATGCTCGAAGAAGTTCACAAGCTCCGCCTTGGTCGCCGGGCGGGTCTGGCCGGTGTGCAGCACGCGGTCCGGCGGGGTCTCGCCGGTCTGGAACCATTCGTAGCCGATCAGCAGGACCGCCTGCGCCAGATTGAGCGAGGAGAAGGCCGGGTTCAGCGGAACGGTGATCAGCTTTTCCGCCAGCGTCAGGTCGTCGTTGACCAGCCCCGTGCGCTCCGGCCCGAACAGCACGCCGGTCTTGTGCCCGGAGTCGACATGGGCGCGCAGCTCCGTCGCCGCGACGCGCGGGGTGACGAACTCCTGGATCATCCCGCGGGTGCGGACGGTGGTGGCGAAGACCACGTTCAGGTCGGCCACGGCCTCCGCCGTCGTGTCGTAGAGTTTCGCCCCGTCCAGCACCGGATCGGCGCCCGACGCCGCGGCCACCGCCTTCTCATTCGGCCAGCCGTCGCGCGGCTTCACCAGACGCAGCTCGGTCAGGCCGCAGTTGAGCATGGCCCGCGCGCAGGCGCCGATGTTCTCGCCGAGCTGGGGCTGCACGAGGATGATGGTCGGGCCGCCCAGGACGGAGGGCCGGTTGGGGTCTTTGCCGGAGGTCATGATCTGAACTTTGGTCTCAGCTTCGCGGTGTTGCGCCGCCTTTAAACAGCTTGAATGTGTAACTGTCCACCAGCGCCTCCATCGACGCCTCGATGATGTTGGTGGAGACGCCCAGCGTCGACCATTCCTGCCCGTCGCCGTTGCGCGAGCGGATCAGCACGCGCGGCATGGCGCCGGTGCCGTCCTTGGCGGCCAGGATGCGCACGCGGTAATCGGACAGCTTCACCCCGTCGAGCAGCGGGTACAGCGGCTCCAGCGCCTTGCGCATCGCGGTGTCCAGCGCGTTCACCGGGCCGTTGCCCGACGCCACCTCGTGATACTCCTTGCCGCCGATCTTCACGCGGACGACGGCTTCGGACTCGACCACCAGCTCGCCCTTGGCGTTGTAGCGGCGCTCGTCGGTGACGTGGAAGCGCTTCAGGGTGAAATAATCGGGCACCTCGCCCAGCTCGCGGCGGACCAGCAGCTCGAAGCTGGCCTCGGCGGTGTCGTAGGCGTAGCCCTCGGTGTCGCGCTGCTTCACGAGGTCGAGCAAGCGGTTCAACCGCTCGTCCTTCGGGTCCACGGCCATGCCCATCTCGCGCAGCCGCGCGATGACGTTGGCGCGGCCTGCCTGGTCCGACATGACGATCTGGCGGCGGTTGCCGACCGCCTCCGGCTCGACATGCTCGTAGGAGGACGGGTCCTTCTCAACGGCGGAAACGTGCAGCCCGCCCTTGTGGGCGAAGGCGCTGGCGCCGACGTAGGGGGCGTGTCGGTTCGGCGCGCGGTTCAGCCGCTCGTCGAACTTGCGGCTGATCTCGGTCAGCAGCGGCAGGTCGGCGGGCCTGATGCCGACGTCGTAGCCCATCTTCAGCATCAGCGACGGGATCAGCGACACGAGGTTGGCGTTGCCGCAGCGTTCGCCCAGCCCGTTGATCGTCCCCTGCACCATCCGCACCCCGGCGCGCACCGCGGCCAGCGAGTTGGCGACGGCGTTCTCGGTGTCGTTGTGGCAGTGGATGCCCAGCCGGTCGCCGGGGATGCCGTGCTCATCGATCACCTGCCGGACGATCTCGTCGACCTCATGGGGCAGCGTGCCGCCGTTGGTGTCGCACAGCACGACCCAGCGCGCCCCCGCCTCGTAGGCGGCCTTGATGCAGGAGGCGGTGTAGGCCGGGTTGCGCTTGTAGCCGTCGAAGAAATGCTCGGCGTCGAACAGCGCCTCGCCCTTGGCGGCCTTCAGCGCGGCGATGCTGTCGGCGATCAGCTCGATGTTTTCCTCGCGCGGGATGGCCAGCGCCACGTCGACATGGAAATCCCAGGTCTTGCCGACGATGCAGACGGCGCGCGCCTTGGATTGGATCAGGGCGGCGAGCTGCGGGTCGTTCGCGGTGCTGCGGCCGGGACGGCGGGTCATGCCGAAGGCGGTGAAGGTCGAGCGGGCGAGGTCCGGCGCCTCGGCGAAGAACTGGTCATCGGTCGGGTTGGCGCCGGGCCAGCCGCCTTCCACATAGTCGATTCCCAGCCGGTCGAGGTCGCGGGCGATGGCGATCTTGTCGGCGACGGAGAAATCCACGTCCTGGGTCTGCGCCCCGTCGCGCAGCGTCGTGTCGTACAGATAGATGCGTTCGCCCGTCATTGCCGCCGCCCGAAGATATTGGTCGCCCGAAGGAAGGTCATAGGACTGTCCGGAGGGCCGGAAGAATGGACGATGCGCTTCGCCATCTCAATGCTTTTGATCGAACCCGCCAGGAATGCGGGGCTTTGCCGCGCCGGACATAGGCGCGCAATGGAGGTAATAGGACAAATGTACTGACCGAATAAACCATCGTCTGTGCTACACAGCCGCCCCTCTGCATGGCGCCCATCTCACGGGTGCGGTACTCTTTTCTGGCCGGACGCCTGTTGGTCTGTATGATCACCGGCCCTTGTGAACGGATGGATTGGACACAGTGACTCCCGCGGGTGATGACGACCAGGACAAGCTCGTCATGGTGATCGACGACGAGCGGACGGTTCTGCAGGCCCTCAACCTCCTGCTGGAGATGTGGGGGTACCGGGTCGTCACCGCCGAAAGCGAGGGCGAAGCCGTCGACCGCCTGTCCCTCGCCGGGGAAACACCGCACGCCATCCTGGCCGACTACCGCCTGCGCGAAGGGCGCACCGGCGTCCAGGCCATCGACCGCATCCGGGCGGAGGCCGGGGCCGAGGTGCCGGGCGTCATCATCACCGGCGACACCTCCACCGAAGGGCTGCGCGACGCCCGCGCCCGCGGGCTGACCGTCCTGCAGAAGCCGGTGCTGCCGCCCCATCTCCAGGCGGTGCTGAGCAAGGTGCTGCGGGAACAGTCCGCCGGCACGGCGTGACGGGCCGGGCCGGCATGGACATTCCCTTAGCGCCGGCGCCCTCCGCGCCGCGCCAGCCGAAGCACGACAAGCCGAAGCACGACAAGCCGAAGCGCAAGCGCGCCGCCGTTCCCGACGGACGGCTTTTCCGTTCCTGGGAAAGCTGGGTGGTCTTCGGGCTGGGGCTGCTGCTGACCGGCCTCGCCTGGTGGCTGCTGACCGAGCAGAACCACCGGCTGGCCGAGGCGCGCTTCCGCGCGCTCGCCCGCGACTTGGCGGGCGACGTCACGGCGCGGCTCGACACCTATGAACAGATGCTCCAGGGCGCCGTGGCGATGGTGGACGCCGGCGGCGGGCAGGTCAGCCGCACGGAATGGCGGGCCTACGTCACCGGCCTGCATGTGGAGGACCGCTATCCCGGCATCCAGGGCATCGGCTACGCCAAGCGCGTGAAGGCTCCCGATCGGGAGCAGCACGAAGCGGCGCTGCACGCCGCCGGCTTCTACAGCTACCGCGTGACGCCGGAGGGGGAGCGACCCGAATATTTCCCCATCATCTACATCGAGCCCTTCGCCAGCCGCAACCTGCGGGCCTTCGGCTTCGACATGCACGCCGAGCCAACCCGCCAGGCCGCCATGGAGCGCGCCCGCGCCAACGGCACCGCCGCGGCGACCGCACGGCTGCGGCTGGTCCAGGAAACCGAGGAAGACGTGCAGCCCGGCTTCCTCATCTATGTGCCCGTCTACGACCAGGCACTGCCCCTGACCACCACCAACGACCGGCGCGAGGCGTTGCTGGGCTTCGTCTACAGCCCCTTCCGCGCACACGACCTGATGCGCAGCATCATGGACCAGGACGCGTCCCAACTGTTGGACATCCGTGTCCATGACGGGACGGAGGCCACGTCGGATTCCCTGATGTTCGATTCCGCAATCGCCCAGGACGCCGCTTTTCAGGAGGTTCTCTACGTCGAGGTGTTCGGCCGTCCCTGGACGCTCGTCCTGTCCGGCACCCACGCCTTCGAGGAGAGCGTGGCCAGCGCCACGCCGCGGGCGGTTCTGTTCGCCGGCCTGATCATCACGCTGCTTCTGGTCGCCACCGTCAACTCCGTGCTGCAGGACCGCGACCGTATGGCGGAGCTGCGCCGCAGCTACGACGCGCTGGCGCTGGCACGGGCCGAGGCGGAGCAGGCCAACGCCGCCAAGTCGCGCTTCCTCGCCGCCGCCAGCCACGACCTGCGCCAGCCGCTCCAGACGCTGGGCATTTATCTGCACATGATCGGCGAACAGGCGGACGGCCCCCGGCTGCGCAAGCTGGTGGACGCCGCCCGCGACGGGTTCGAGGCGACGCAGCGCTTGCTGAACTCGCTGATGGACATCGCCACTCTGGAAACCGGCGTGATCAGCCCGCAGCTGTCCGAGTTGGATCTGCCCGTCTTCCTGGAGCGCATCTGCGAGGAAGGCCGGCTGGAGGCCGCCGGCAAGGGGTTGGGCTTCCGCGTCACCTGCGGCGGTGCCCGCGTGACGACCGACCCGGCGATGCTGGAGCGGATCGTCCGCAACCTGCTGAACAACGCGCTGAAATACACGCCCAGCGGCACCATCCGGGTAACCTGCCGGCAGGCGCGCGGATTCACCGCCATCAAGGTGCAGGACACCGGCCCCGGCATCCCGCAGGACCGGCTGCATCTGATTTTCGAGGACTTCTACCAGATCGGCAATCCGGAGCGCGACCGGCGCAAGGGCCTCGGCCTCGGCCTCGCCACCGTGGCGCGGCTCAGCCGCCTGCTCGGCTACCGGGTGCGGGTGCTGTCGCGCCCGGGACGCGGCGCCATCTTCCTGGTCGAGATTCCCGACGAGACGCCCGCTCCCCGCCAGACCACCGAGACCGTGACCTCCGTGGCCTGACAGCCTCCGGTCCTTTTGGCAATCACCGACGCCGCGTCGTCCCGGCACGGCTGGGAACAGCCGCGCCGGAACCGGTGATCACTGAGTCGGCGATTGCCAAATCCGGGACCGGATCAGGCCGTCGCCGGCCGGGCCGACCGGGCGCGCATCAGCATCCACACCGCCGACACGCCGGCCAGCTTGGACGCGAGGCTGGCCGCCCAGACCGTCGGGTCCCAGATGCCGAGCATGCCGAAGAACAGCGCCGTGTCCACCGGCACCGACAGGGCGGCGCTGATCCACAGGCGGTCGCGCAGCGGGCGGCGGGTGACGGTGAAGACGCCCCAGTCGATCAGCTCCGACACCGCGAAGGCCGTGACGCTGGCCGTCGCGACGAAGGGGTCGGCCAGCAGGAAGGACAGCAGCGTGGCGGCCAGCATGGCGGCCAGCGACCAGTGGCCGTAACGGACCTGGACCATGTCGCGCAGGATGAAGATCAACCCGGCCCAGCAGGACCACACCAGATCCAGATGCGGCGCCAGGCTGAAGGCGTAGTTGATGGCGAGTACGCTGCCGATGTAGGCGGCGAGCCAGAGCATGACGGAATCCTCCAAAAGCCACCCGCGGAAATACGGGCGCGAACGACGGCGCCACCCGCGTGAATGCGAGCGCTCCGCAGCGGTCTTCTAACAGGTTCGGCCCGTCGGCGTGAACCCTCGGCGTGCCCCGGAGCGGACAGGGCGCGGACGGGGCGCAATCGGCGGGAATGGCTTACCCCCACGTCGGTCCCCCGCATGCGCCGCCGCTTCTAACGCATCCGGACGATGCCCCGGCGCGTTCGTTCGGAGAGGTGAAACGAAAGAGACCCCGAAAGGTGTGGGCGATGGCGGCGGTGGGCGTAACGAATGGACTGGGCGGCACACGGGATCACGCGCTGGACGCGGCGCGCAGCCTGCTGATGATCCTCGGCGTGCCCTACCACGCGGCACTGATCTACACGCCGGGCTACGACTGGGTGATGAACTCGCCCGACGGCATCGCCTGGATCGGGCTGTTCGCGGATTTCATCCACAGCTTCCGCATGCCCGCCTTCTTCCTGATCTCCGGCCTGCTGATCACCCACAGCCTGCGCCGGCACGGACCGCGGGCGGTGCTGACCTCGCGCGCCTCGCGGCTGCTGGTGCCGCTCGTCGCCATGGCGGCGACGTTGAACGTCGCGCAGTTGTGGATGGAAAGCCGCGCGGTCGACCCCGGCCTGGCCGCGGGGGAGTTCCTCACCCAGACCATCCCCGCGGCCTTCTGGAGCGGCGGGCTCGTCTATCACCTGTGGTTCCTGGTCGAGCTGTTCATCAGCGTGCTGGCGCTCTGCCTCGCCTACCCGCTGCTGGTCGCGCTGCACCGGTGGATGGCGGAGCGCGCGCCGGGGCTGGCCCGCTGGCTGGCCGATCCGCCGGACTGGCTGCCGCCGCTCCTGCTCAGCCTCGTCATGATGGGGGTGCTGGGCTTCGACAACATCTCCGACCGGCTGGTGATGCCGCTGGTGCCGACCAACTCCACGGCGGTGAGCATCGTCACCTCGGCGGGCTTCTTCGCGGTCGGGGTGCTGATCGCCCATTGGCCGGGCGGCGCCGCGCGCTACGCCAAGGCGAGTTGGGTGGTGGCGCTGACCTATCTGGTGTGCTTCGCCATCCACATCGGCATGGTCGGCGTGGATAAGCCCATGCCGGTGCGCTTTTTCGACGAGGCGTTGCGCGCCGTCGCCGCCTGGTCGGCCTTCCGCTTCGTCCTCGGCCTGACGCAGTCCTTCTTCTCGGCGGAGAGCCGCCGGGTGCGGGCGCTGTCGCAGGCCTCCTACACGATCTACCTGCTGCACCATCTGGTGGTCATGGCCGCCGGCTTCGCCCTGCTGGCCGTCGCCGCGCCGCCGCTGCTGGAGTTCGCCGCGATCACCACGGTCGGCCTGTTCGTGCCGCTGGCGGTCCATCACGGGCTGGTGCACCGCTCGCCTGCGCTGCGCTTCCTGATGAACGGCGTTCCGCCGGGGGAAGCGAAGAAGCAAAGCGGTCCGGCGCGCAGCCGCGAGGCGATGGCGCGCCGGACCGGCTAGAGCGTTACGCCCGCTTCCAGGTCGTGCCTTGCGGGCCGTCCTCCAGGACGATGCCGAGGTCCGCCAGCTCCTTGCGGATGCGGTCGGCCTCCGCGTAGTTCTTGGCCTTGCGGGCGGCCAGACGGTCGTCGATGCGCTGCTGGATGTCGGTGTCCGAGAGGGCAGCGGCCCCCTTCGGCGCCCAGCGGAACCATGCCTCCGGATCCTGCTGGAGCAGGCCCAGCGCCTCGCCCGCGGCGCGCAGCGCGCCCTTGGCGGCGGCCTTTCCCGCCTCCCCCGTCGCCTTGTTCACCGCCGAAGCAAGCTCATGCAGGTGGGAGATGGCGAGCGGGCTGTTGAGGTCGTCCTCCAGCGCGGCCAACACGTCGAACGGCAGTTCGGCCTGCGCCGGAGCCGGGTCGCCGCGCAGCGCCTGATACCAGCGGTCGAGCGTTGCCTTGGACTGCTTCAGCCCCTCGCGGGTGAAGTCCAGCGGCTGGCGGTAGTGCGCGCTCAGCAGCGTCAGGCGGATGGCCTCGCCAGGGAACTCGTCCAGCAGATCGTGCACGGTGAAGAAGTTGCCCAGCGACTTGGACATCTTCTCGCCCTCGACGGTCACGAAGCCGTTGTGAACCCAGTAGCGGGCCAGCGGCTCGCCGCCGTGGGCGCAGCGGCTCTGGGCGATTTCGTTCTCATGGTGCGGGAAGATCAGGTCCAGCCCCCCGCCATGGATGTCGAAGGTGACGCCCAAATGCTCCTTCGCCATGGCCGAGCACTCGATGTGCCAGCCGGGCCGGCCGCGGCCCCACGGGCTGTCCCAGCCGGGCTGGTCGGCGGCGCTCGGCTTCCACAGCACGAAGTCGGAGGAGTCGCGCTTGTAGGGGGCGACCTCGACGCGGGCGCCGGCGATCAATTCGTCCAGCGAGCGGCGGGACAGCTGCCCGTATTCCGCCATCGACGGCACGGAGAACAGCACGTGCCCTTCCGCGGCGTAGGCGTGGCCGCGCTCGATCAGCAGCCCGATCAGGGCGACCATGTGCGAGATGTGGTGCGTGGCGCGCGGCTCGATGGTCGGTCGCAGCGCGTTCAGCGCGTCCATGTCGGCGTGGTAGAGGTCCGCGGTGCGCTTGGTCAGCGCCTCGATCGGCTCCCCGCTGTCGCGCGAGCGGTCGATGATCTTGTCGTCGACGTCGGTGATGTTGCGGACGTAGGTCACCGCCGGGTACAGCCGCCGCAGCAGCCGGAACAGCAGGTCGAACACCACCACCGGGCGGGCGTTGCCGATGTGCGCGGTGTCGTAGACCGTGGGTCCACACACATACATGCCCACCCGGTCCGGACTCATCGGCTCGAAGCGTTCCTTGCGGCGGGTCAGCGTGTTGTAGAGGTCCAGCGGCACGGCGCCATATCTCCTGTGAGAGGGTCTTCCAAATCCCCCTCTCCCCTCCGGGGAGAGGGTCGGGGTGAGGGGGAAACGCCGGCCCATTGCAGGGCTTGTCCGGCGCAGAACTTTTCCGGCCTTTCGGCCGCCCCCTCATCCTAACCTTCTCCCCAGGGGGGAGAAGGGACTCTTACGCGGTCTCTCCCGCGAGGCGCTTCTGCGCGCGGGTTCGGCCGATCAGGGGTAGCAGGTTCTTCAATTCCGGTCCATGGTCCCGCCCGGTGAGGGCGCGGCGCAGGGGGAGGAACAAATCCTTGCCCTTCCGGCCCGTCTTCGCCTTCACCGCACCCGTCCAGGTTCCCCAGGTGGAGAAGTCCCACGGCTCCTCCGGCAGCAGGGCCGCCGCCTCGGCCAGGAAGGCGGGATCGTCCGCCACCGGGGCGACCGGGGCGTGGGTCACCGCCCACCAGTCGCGGGCCTCGGCGACGCGCGACAGGTTGGGGCGCACCGCCTCCCAGAAGGCGGCGTCGGCATCATCCAGACCGAGCGCGGCCAGCTCCCCGGCGACCCGTTCGAAGGGCAGCAGGTGGAGGATGCGGGCGTTCAGCCGCAGCAGCTCCTCCGGGTCGAACTTCGGGGTGGCACGGGACACCTTGGCGATGTCGAACTCGGCCACCAGCTCGTCCAGAGTCAGCCGCGGCTCGATGGCGTCGGAGGTGCCGAGTTTGGCGAGCAGGCTGGCCAGTGCCATCGGCTCGATCCCCTCCTCCTCGCGCAAAGACGCCACAGACAGGCTGCCCAGCCGCTTGGACAGGCCCTGTCCCGTTGCGTCGGTCAGCAACGGCAGATGTGCGAAGACCGGGACCGCTCCACCAACCGCCTCAAAAATTTGGATCTGCACCGCCGTGTTGGCGACGTGGTCCTCGCCGCGGATGACGTGGGTGATGGCGAGGTCGGCGTCGTCCACCACGCTGGTCAGCGTGTAGAGCGGGCGCCCGTCCTCGCGGATCAGCACGGGGTCGCTGAGAGCCGCGCCCTCGAAATGCACCGGCCCGCGCACGAGGTCGGTCCATTCGACCGGTGTGTGCTCCAGCTTGAAGCGCCAGTGCGGCTTGCGCCCCTCCGCTTCCCGGCGGTCGCGGTCGGCGTCGCTCAGGCGGAGCGCCGCGCGGTCGTAGATCGGCGGACGGCCCTGCGAGACGAGGCTGGCGCGCTTGAGGTTCAACTCCTCCGGCGTCTCGTAGCAGGGGTAGAGCCGCCCGCTGGCCTTCAGCGCCGCGGCCACCTCGTCGTAGCGGCCATAGCGGTCGCTTTCCCGCGCGAAGCGGTCCCAGGTCAGGCCGAGCCAAGTCAGGTCCCGCTCGATCCCCTCCGCGTATTCCGGCTTGGAACGCTCCTCGTCCGTGTCGTCGAGGCGCAGCAGGAAATTGCCGCCCGCCTTGCGCGCGAACAGCCAGTTGACGAGCGCGAGGCGCACATTGCCGACATGGAGGAGACCGGTCGGGCTGGGGGCGAAGCGGACGGCGACGGACATGCGGGCATCATTCGAAAGTCGGGACGGGCCGGCAGTCGTAGCACGCCGCGCGCCCGTCCGAAAGACGCCCATCAGGCGCCGCGGGGCCTATCGCGTTTGACGTCTGACCCCTCTCCCGCCTCTCCATAATTTCCAGCGCAAATAGATTGTTTCGAATGAAACAATTCTTGCGCGGAGCGGTGCCGGAGGCGATGCTGTCCCCCTGTGCGGGTTTTCGACCCGCGAAACCAATTGGAACGGGAGAGCGGCCATGAAGCTGGCCGAAGCCCTGCTGCGCGCGCTGAAGGATCGCGGCGCACAGGCCATGTTCGGGATTCCGGGCGATTTCGCCTTGCCCTTCTTCAAGGTGGCGGAGGAAACGCAGATCCTGCCCCTCCACACACTGAGCCACGAGCCGGCGGTGGGCTTCGCGGCGGACGCGGCGGCGCGCTACAGCTCCACGCTGGGGGTGGCGGCGGTCACCTACGGGGCGGGCGCCTTCAACATGGTGAACGCGGTGGCCGGCGCCTACGCCGAGAAGTCGCCGGTCGTCGTCATCTCCGGCGCGCCGGGCACGACGGAAGGCAACGCCGGCCTGCTGCTGCACCACCAGGGCCGCACGCTGGACACGCAGTTCCAGGTGTTCAAGGAGATCACCGTCGCCCAGGCGCGGCTGGACGACCCGGCCAAGGCCCCGGCGGAGATCGCCCGCGTGCTGGGCGCCGCCCGCGCCCTGTCGCGCCCCGTCTATCTGGAAATCCCCCGCAACATGGTCAACGCCGAGGTCGAGCCGGTGGGCGACGACCCCGCCTGGCCGGTGGACCGCGACGCGCTGGCCGCCTGCGCGGACGAGGTGCTGGCGGCCATGCGCGCGGCCACGTCGCCGGTGCTGATGGTCTGCGTCGAGGTCCGCCGCTACGGGCTGGAGGCCAAGGTCGCGGAGCTGGCGCAGCGGCTGGGCGTGCCGGTGGTGACCACCTTCATGGGGCGCGGCCTGCTGGCCGACGCGCCGACCCCGCCGCTCGGCACCTACATCGGCGTCGCCGGCGACGCGGAGATCACCCGGCTGGTCGAGGAGTCGGACGGGCTGTTCCTGCTCGGCGCCATCCTCAGCGACACCAACTTCGCGGTGTCCCAGCGCAAGATCGACCTGCGCAAGACCATCCACGCCTTCGACCGGGCGGTGACCCTGGGCTATCACACCTACGCCGACATCCCGCTGGGCGGGCTGGTGGACGCGCTGCTGGAGCGGCTGCCGCCGTCCGACCGGACGACGCGCGGCAAGGAGCCCCACGCCTATCCGACCGGCCTGCAGGCGGACGGCGAACCGATCGCCCCGATGGACATCGCCCGCGCCGTCAACGACCGCGTCCGCGCCGGGCAGGAGCCGCTGCTGATCGCCGCGGACATGGGCGACTGCCTGTTCACCGCCATGGACATGATCGACGCCGGGCTGATGGCGCCGGGCTACTATGCGGGCATGGGCTTCGGCGTGCCGGCGGGCATCGGGGCGCAGTGCGTGTCGGGCGGCAAGCGCATCCTGACCGTGGTCGGCGACGGCGCCTTCCAGATGACCGGGTGGGAGCTTGGCAACTGCCGCCGGCTGGGCATCGACCCCATCGTGATCCTGTTCAACAACGCCAGCTGGGAGATGCTGCGCACCTTCCAGCCCGAATCCGCCTTCAACGACCTGGACGACTGGCGCTTCGCCGACATGGCGGCGGGCATGGGCGGCGACGGCGTCCGCGTGCGCACACGGGCGGAGCTGAAGGCGGCGCTGGACAAGGCCTTCGCCACGCGCGGGCGCTTCCAGCTGATCGAGGCGATGATCCCGCGCGGCGTGCTGTCCGACACGCTGGCCCGCTTCGTCCAAGGGCAGAAGCGCCTGCACGCCGCACCCCGGGAGTAAGGTCGGAGGAGTAGGCGTGAGCGCGGCCGTGGGGTAGGGTTTCCGGCAACCCTCCCCACCGGGGCGGAACACGGGAAATGAACAAGGAGGACTCACCCCATGTCGGACAAGCCGTTGCGCATCGCGGTCGTGCTCTCGGGCTGCGGCGTCTATGACGGGGCGGAGATTCACGAGGCGGTGTGCACCCTGCTGGCGATCAGCCGCGCTGGGGCGGAGGCCGTGTGCTTTGCCCCCAACGTCGCGCAGGCCCACGTCGTCGACCACCTGACCGGCGAGGAGGCGGCGGAGACCCGCAACGTGCTGGCCGAGTCCGCCCGCATCGCCCGCGGCAAGGTCGCCGACCTCGCGACCTTCGACGCGGCGGCGGTGGACGCGCTGATTTTCCCCGGCGGCTTCGGCGCGGCCAAGAACCTGTGCGATTTCGCCTTCAAGGGCGCGAACTGCACGGTCAACCCGGACGTCGAGGCGGCCGTGCGTGCCATGCGCGACGCCGGCAAGCCGATCGGCGCCCTGTGCATCGCCCCGGCCATCCTGGCCACGCTGTTCGGCCCGGAGGGGATCGAACTCACCATCGGCTCCGACGCCGGGACCGCCGCCGCGCTGGAGAGCCTGGGGGCGAAGCACAGCGTCACCGGCCATGGCGAGATCGTGACCGACCGGCGTCTGAAGGTCGTGACCTCTCCCTGCTACATGCTGGACGCCAGCCTCGCGCAGATCGCCGAGGGCGCCGAGAACGCCGTCCGCGCGCTGATCGGGCTGGCCCGTTAAGCTGTTGTTGCGCTTGCGCTAAGGGGCGGATGCCGAAGCGGGATACCCCCTTCGGCATCGCTACCGCGCAACAATTCGTTAACCATAAAAGCCCACCCTGTCCCTGCTTTCGGGCGAAATTTATTCAGGGACGAGGACGGCGATGACCTGCATTGTTGGCTTGGTGGACGGCGATCGTGTGTGGATGGGCGGTGACAGCGCGGGCGTGAACGGCCTGGACATCACCGTGCGCGCGGACACCAAGGTGTTCCGCAACGCCGACCTGCTGATCGGCTTCACCAGCAGCTTCCGCATGGGCCAGCTTCTGCATTACCGGCTGGAGCCGCCGCACCGCGACCCCGAGGCCGACGTCTTCCGCTACATGGTCGTCGATTTCGTGGACGCCGTGCGCGGCTGCCTGAAGGACGGCGGCTACGCCCACCGCTCCAACGACGTGGAGACCGGCGGCACCTTCATGGTCGGGTACGAGGGGCGCCTCTTCTCCATCCAGTCCGACTATCAGGTGGGCGAGGCGGTGCGCGGCTATCACGCCATCGGCTGCGGGTCCGACTACGCGCTGGGCTCGCTCGCCTCCACGGTCGGCCTGCCGGCGGAGGAGCGGGTGCTGAAGGCGCTGGAATGCGCCGAGCTGTTCAGCGGCGGTGTGCGCGCGCCCTTCACCATCCAGTCGATGGTCCGCCGCCCGCATCTGGCGTTGACCGAAGCGGCGTAAAGTCACAATAAAATTCAGGACTTTCCGCGCCGTTTTCGCCATCCGGCAAGACGGCGCGAAGTCGTGCCCGCACCGCGGCAAACTGTGTTATAGGGACGCCGCTCCGTCCCAAAGAGATGGAGAACAAAAAGACCATAAATACAGTGGGTGCTAGAGAATGGTTGACCAAACTGTTGGTGAAGCGGATCGTTTGATTGGCGAAGAGTCTCGCGGTGTCTCGGGCTTGGTGCATGGCCTGCCGGCTTACTGCAATTCGCCTTACTTCGTGTTTCCGGCGCTGATCCTTCTGCTGATCATGCCACTGTCGATCATTTTCCACCCGTCCTGGATCGTTCCGCTGGCCGAGCTGTACGCGGTCGGCATGATGGCGACGATCATCCACCTGACGCGCGGGTGAACTGCGGGTCTTGCTCCCACCCTTCCCATGCTGTCTCTTATACACATCTGACGCTGCCGACGATTATACGC
>NZ_JAUQTX010000183.1:0-14267 GCF_059803775.1 Azospirillum sp. UFLA03-27
GTTATAGTCTCGTGGGCTCGGAGATGTGTATAAGAGACAGGCCGGAGATCGTCCGTGAGGACCTCCCCGCGGCCCTGATGACCGAAGAGGAGAAGCCCAAGAAGGGCTGGTTCGCCCGGCTGAAGGACGGCCTGTCCAAGTCCTCGTCCAAGCTGACCGAGGGCATCTCCGGCATCTTCACCAAGCGCAAGCTCGACGACGAGGCGCTGGAGGAGCTGGAGGAGCTGCTCATCACCGCCGACCTCGGCCCGACCACGGCGGCCAAAGTGACGGCGGAGCTGGCCCGCACCCGCTTCGGCAAGGAGGTCAGCCCCGAGGAGGTCAAGGCCACGCTGGCCGCCGAGGTCGCGAAGATCGTCGGTCCGGTGGCCAAGCCGCTGGTCATCGACGCGACGCTGAAGCCGCACGTCATCCTGGTGGTCGGCGTCAACGGCACCGGCAAGACGACGACCATCGGCAAGCTGGCCCGCCAGTTCCGCGCCGAGGGCAAGACGGTCATGCTGGCCGCCGGCGACACCTTCCGCGCCGCCGCGGTCAGCCAGCTGAAGATCTGGGGCGAGCGCACCGGCTGCCCGGTGATCGCCCGCGACACCGGGGCCGACGCCGCCGGCCTCGCCTTCGACGCGCTGGAGGAGGCGCGGCGCCAGGGCGTGGACATCCTGCTGATCGACACCGCGGGCCGCCTGCAGAACAAGGCCGGCCTGATGGAGGAGCTGCGCAAGATCGTCCGCGTCATCAAGAAGGTGGACGAGAGCGCCCCGCACACCACCCTGCTGACGCTGGACGCCACCACCGGCCAGAACGCGCACAATCAGGTGGAGGTGTTCCGCGACATGGTGAACGTCTCCGGCCTTATCCTGACCAAGCTGGACGGGTCGGCGCGCGGCGGCGTGCTGGTCTCGCTGGCCGAGCGGTTCAAGCTGCCGGTGCACGCCATCGGCATCGGCGAGGGCGTCTACGACCTGCGCCCCTTCGACGCCGACCAGTTCGCCAAGTCGCTGATGGGGTTGCCGTCCCAGTAACGGCGCCCCCAAAGGCACAGGCAGGGGGCACAGGCAGGGGGGCCGGGTGAGAAAGGGGCTTCCGACAGCTTCGCCCAAGCCCTATCTGAAGACTATGACGGCTGCCAAGACCTCCCCCTCCCCCGTTCCTCCCGGTCCTGTCGAGCGCTTCACCGACGCGGACGCCGCCCTGGCCCTCGTCAAGGACCTCTACGACCGCAACACCACCTATCTGCGCGACCGCTTCGCCGCCTTCACCCGCGGCGAGGACGGCGGACGGCGGGAACAGGCCCATTATCCCTACGTCCGCCTCTCCACCGCCTCGGCGGCCACGGTGGACACGCGGCTGGCCTACGGCTTCGTCGAGGGGCCGGGCACCTATTCCACGACGCTGACCCGCCCCGACCTGTTCGACCGCTATTACCGCGAACAGCTCTCGCTCCTGCTGCGCAACCACCATGTTCCGCTGGAGGTCGGGGTCAGCGACGAGGCCATCCCCATCCATTTCGCCTTCCCTCAGGGCATGCATGTCGAGGGCGACCTGACGCCGGAGCGGCTGGCCGGGCTGCCTGATCTGTTCGACCTGCCCGACCTCGCCCGCATGGACGACACCATCGTCAACGGCACCTACGAGGAGTCGCTGGACGCGGTGAAGCCGCTGGCCCTGTTCACCGCGCCGCGGGTGGATTTCTCGCTGCACCGGCTGCGCCACTACACGGCGACGGCGCCGGAGGATTTCCAGAACTTCGTCCTGTTCACGAACTACCAGTTCTATGTGGACGAGTTCATCCGCATGGCCCGCGAGATCATGGAGCCGACCGCCGATCCCGAACTGGCCGCCTACCGCAGCCAGTACGACCGCTTCGTGGAGCCCGGCGGCGTCATCGTTCAGAACGCCAATCTGGGTGGCGGCCCCGGCGAGGCGCCCACCAACGGCGCACGGCTGCTCCGCCTGCCGCAAATGCCCGCTTACCACCTGACCCGACCGGACGGCAACGGAATCACCCTGGTCAACATCGGCGTCGGCCCGTCGAACGCCAAGACGATCACCGACCACATCGCCGTGCTGCGCCCGCACGCCTGGATCATGCTGGGCCACTGCGCCGGGCTGCGCAGCACGCAGCGGCTGGGCGACTATGTGCTGGCCCACGGTTACGTCCGCGACGACCATGTGCTGGACGCCGACCTGCCGACCTGGGTGCCCGTCCCGGCGCTGGCCGAGGTGCAGCGCGCGCTGGAGACGGCGGTGGAGCGGGTGACCGGCCTGTCCGGCTACGCGCTGAAGAGCATCATGCGCACCGGCACCGTGGCGACCATCGACAACCGCAACTGGGAACTGCGCGACCACCGCGAGCCGCTGATGCGCTTCAGCCAGAGCCGTGCCGTCGCGCTGGACATGGAAAGCGCCACCATCGCCGCCAACGGCTTCCGCTTCCGCGTTCCCTACGGCACGCTGCTCTGCGTTTCCGACAAGCCGATGCACGGGCAGTTGAAACTGCCGGGGATGGCCGACCGCTTCTACCGCGAGCGGGTGGACCAGCACCTGAAGATCGGCGTGCTGGCCATGGAGCTTCTGCGCGAGCACGGCATGGAAACCCTGCATTCCCGCAAGCTGCGCAGCTTCGCCGAGGCCGCTTTCCAGTAAGACAAGCTGTTTTGCCCCACCCGAAAGCGCAGGCGCCAAAGGGCGCCCGCGTCTTATCTTAGGGTGCCCGGCAACGAAGGGAATTTGACCATTATGGCCGTGCGTTCAGGTTGGAGCGTCATCGCCGCCCTCTCACTCGGGCTGGCGGCGGGACCGGTGCTGGCTCAGGACAATGTTCCGAAAACCGACAGCGTTCCGAACACGGACACCACTCCGCCAGCGGAAACCACGCCCCGGGCCGGCCCGTCCATCGGCTTCTGGGTCGACAACGACCTGTTCGGCGGCGGCACCGACCGTTACTACACGAACGGAGTCCAGTTCTACTACGTCTCCGGCGACCGCCCGACCTACGGCAACATCGACTGGCTGGCCAACCTCGTCCCCTGGATCGGGGAGCATGGGGTGCGGCGCTACGGCATCGCCTTCGGCCAGAACATGTACACCCCCAGCGACATCACCAAGCCGATCCCCGACGCCACCGATCGCCCCTACGCCGGCTGGCTGTACGGGCGCCTGTCGGTGATTTCCGAAGAGACGCGGCAGGTGGACCGCATCGACCTGGACATCGGCATGGTCGGCCCGGCCTCGCTGGCGGAGCAGACCCAGAAGACGGTGCATCGCATCGTGCCGGGCGCCCGCTGGCCGGAGGGCTGGGACTACCAGCTCAAGAACGAGCCGGGCATCATCCTGAGCTACGAGCATGTCTGGCGCGCCGAGCGCCCGGCGCGCATCGGCCCCTTCGAGGCAGACATCAGCCCCCACGTCACGGCCAGCGTCGGCAATGTCCTGACCTTCGGCGGGGCGGGGGTCACGCTGCGGCTGGGCGGAAACATGGCGCCGCCGGTCGGCGCGCTGATCCTGCGCCCGACCGCCAGCATCCCCTACCAGGACAGCGTGGCCGCCGGCGCGCCGCGCCCGCCCTTCTCCTGGTACGTCTATGCCGGGGCGGAGGGGCGCGCCGTCGCCCGCAACATCTTCCTGGACGGCAACAGCTTCCGCGACAGCCGGTCGGTGGACAAGAACAACTTCATCGCCGCCTTCCAGCTCGGCGTGACGTTGCGCTACGACCGGTTCGGAATCTCCTACGCCCAGAATTTCCTGTCGCCGGAGTTTGAGGGGCAGAAATCCTACAGCAACTACGGTTCGATCCGCGCCTCCTACCGGTTCTGACCGGGCACGGAGGCGTCCCCTCGCTTCCCTCTTTATCCCAGGCCCGGTTCGGTCTATGTGAGGATCATGAACCAATACGCCCGACTGCTGATCGAAGCCGGCCCGCTGGCGGCCTTCTTCATCGCCAATTCCCAGGCCGGCATCATGATCGGCACCGCCGTCTTCATGGTGGCGATCAGCATTTCCGTGCTGGTCTCCTGGCGGTTCGAACGCAAGGTGCCGGTGATGCCGGTGGTCGGGGCGGGCTTCGTCCTGCTGTTCGGCGGGCTGACGCTGTGGCTTCAGGACGACCTGTTCATCAAGATCAAGCCGACGCTGGTCAACCTGCTGTTCGCCGCGGTCCTGTTCGCGGCGCATCTGACGCGGCGCAACGTGCTGAAGCACGTTCTGGGATCCGTCCTGAACCTGTCCGACGCGGGCTGGCGCACGCTGGCGATCCGCTGGGCGTGGTTCTTCCTGCTGCTGGCCGCGCTGAACGAGGTGGTGTGGCGCACCATGACCACCGACGCCTGGGTCAACTTCAAGGTGTTCGGCATCATGCCGCTGACCCTGCTGTTCAGCGCCTTCCAGGCCCCGCTGATCCTGCGCCATCAGGTGCCGGAGGAGCAGTCCACCGAGAAGTCCTCGTCCTCCGCCTCCTGACCGCCCCCCTCCTCCCTGACGGAGCGCCTCCACCATGTCACATGACTACCCGCGCGACCTGATCGGCTACGGGTCCCGTCCGCCGCACCCCTACTGGCCGGGTGGGGCGCGGGTGGCGGTGCAGTTCGTCATCAACTACGAGGAGGGCGGGGAGAATTGCGTCCTGCACGGCGACGCCGCGTCGGAGGCCTTCCTGTCGGAGATCGTCGGCGCCCAGCCCATCGTCGGCATGCGGCACATGAACATGGAGTCGATCTACGAGTACGGGTCCCGCGCCGGCTTCTGGCGGCTGCACCGGATGTTCACGCAGCGCGGCCTGCCGGTGACCGTCTACGGCGTCGCCATGGCGCTGGAGCGCAACCCGGACGCCGTCCGCGCCATGCTGGACGCCGGGTGGGAGATCGCCACCCACGGCTACCGCTGGATCGACTACCAGCATCTGCCGGAAGAGGTGGAGCGCGAGCACATGCTGCGCGCCATCGAGGTCCACACCCGCGTGACCGGCTCCCGCCCGCTCGGCTGGTATCTCGGGCGGTGCAGCCCCAACACCTGGAAGCTGGTGTCGGAGGAGGGCGGCTTCCTCTACAACGCTGACAGCTATGCCGACGACTTGCCCTACTGGGACGACCGCTTCGGCCGGCCGCAGCTGATCGTGCCCTACACGCTCGACGCCAACGACATGCGCTTCGCGACCAACCAGGGCTTCAACACCGGCGAGCAGTTCTTCACCTATTTGAAGGACAGCTTCGACGTGCTCTACGCCGAAGGCGAAGACCAGCCGAAGATGATGTCGATCGGGCTGCACTGCCGTCTGGTCGGGCGGCCGGGGCGCGCCGCGGCGCTGGCCCGCTTCCTCGACTATGTGCGGGGCCACGAGAAGGCGTGGGTCGCCACCCGGCTGGACATCGCCCGCCACTGGATGGCCGAGCATCCCTACCGCCCAACGACCTGAACCCGGAAAAAGCGTCCTTGGTGCGCCTTCGCGCCCAACTTTCTCACGCCAATTCGTCGCATCGGCGTTTGAACGAACGTCGAAATACAGTAGAAGGTCTTTGGATCGTGGCGCCGCCCTTCGGGGCCGCGTCCCCGTGACTTCCGACTCCTTGCGATCTTCAACTGGGTGCGCACGCCGCCGTGACGTTCAAGGATGAGATGAAGGCCGCCGGCCAGAAGGCGGAACACAAGCCGTCCCCGATGGCCGATGCCCCCGCCGACGATGGCGGGGAGGCACGGGACGACATCGCCCGCCTTCTGCGCGCCCTCAACGACGACCTGAAGGCCGACCCGGCGGAGGAGGACGATCTCCTGTCCCCGGACGCCGGGCGGAAGGCGGAGCGGCACCTGCCCATCGGCAAGATCGCCGCGGCGCTGGCCGCCGCCATCGGCATCGGCGCGGTCGTCGTGATGCTGGATCAGGGTGGGGAGGCGCCGTCCGCGCCCCCGGCACCGCTCATCACCGCCGTTCCCAGCGCCCCGGCCCCCGGCGGCGCCTCGCCCGGCACCGGAACTCCGGCGAAACCGGAAGCGCTGATCACCCGCGCGGCCCCTGCCGCTGCGCCGGCCCCCGCCGCGCCGGCCCAGGCGCCGATGCAGACGCAGACCGTCGTCGCTCCGGCCGCACCGGCGCCCACGGTGACCACGCCGCCCATGGCGCTGCCGCAGATTCCGCCACCGGCGTTGAAGGTTCCGGAGCCGCCGGCCCTGCCGTCGCCCGCCGCTGCCAGACCGGCCGAGCCCGTCCCCGCGCCGCACCCCGTGGAGACGGCGGAGAGCGCGAAGGTCCCGGCGCATCCGCCGGCTTCGGCCATGGCGCCGTCCCCGGCCGAGCCCGCCAAGGCGCCGCCCCCCGCAAAGACCGCGGAAACGGCAGAGCTTCAGGCCATGCTGTCGGCCCCGCCCCCGCCAGCTTCGGCCCAGCGTCAAGCCGCCGCGGCACGCCCGGCGCCGCAGCCCGCCAAGCCGGCGCCCAAGTCCGCCTCCACCCCGCCTGCCACGGCGCCCGCTACGGCGTCCTCGTCGGGCGTGCTGACGCCGCCGGCGTCCACCGCCGCTCCGGACGGGCGCTACACCGTGCAGGTCGGGTCCTTCCAGCAGGCCGACAATGCCGAAGGGTTGGTCCGCCGCCTGCGCGGTCTCGGCTTCAACGCTTACGCGCTGGACTGGACCGACGCCGAGCAGCGGTCCTGGCACGTCGTCCGCGTCGGCGGCTATGCCGACACCGCCGCCGCCCGTCAGGCCGCCGCGTCGCTGAAGGGCAAGGTGGAAGCGCAGCCCATCGTCGTCTCGACGCGCTGACCGCAGGCAACGGCGCCACCGCGACAAACTGTCGCTCCTCTCTATTCCGCTTCTTTCCTTTGGAAAAGCCCGTCCGCAATTTCGGTATTGCGGGCGGGCTTCGTCTTGATCTGTCCTTCTCCTTGCCGCTAACATGGGATTGAACAGGCACGCATATTAGAACAAGCGCAGCCGCAAGAAGCCGGCGCATCAGACCGGCGAACCGGAGGAAACCCTGGTATGAAGCCGACGATCCTGGTCGCCGACGATGAGCCCAGCATCGTCCTCTCTCTGCAAGTCCTGCTGCAGAAGGCGGGCTTTACCGTGCGCATCGCCCGCAACGGCGAGGAAGCCCTTGAGTCGGTTGCGGAAAGCACGCCCGACCTGATCCTGCTGGACGCCATGATGCCGCGGCGCGACGGGTTCGACGTCTGCCAGTCGCTGCGCGCCAATCCCGCCTACCAGTCGCTGCCCATCATCATGCTGACGGCCAAGAGCCGCGACGTGGAGCGGCAGAAGGGCATGGCGCTGGGCGCCACCGACTACATCACCAAACCCTTCTCGACCCGCGACCTCGTCACCACCGTCCGCAAATACCTGAACCCCGAAAGCAACCAGGGCGGAACCGCGGAGCCTCAGCCATGAGTGCCCCGGTGACCACCGGAACCGCCGCGCCGGCAACCACCCCGACGGAGCCGCGCCGGATCATCCCCCTGGCCTTCCGCGCCGCCGGCGTCGGCCTGCCCCTGCTGTCGGTGGGGGCCGCGGTCGGCTTCAGCGCGAACGGCGACCCGAACGCCTTCGTCACCTACACCGTCACCATGACCGCCGCCGTCACCGCCGCGGTCTGGGGCCTGTGGGGGCTGGTCGACCGGCGTCTGCTGCGCGCCTCGGAAACGCTGAGCCGCGAGGCCGGGCTGATCGCCCATGGCACGGCGGACGGCAAGACCGGCGCACGCATCCCGCTGGCGCGCTACGGCGACCTCGCCCCGGTGGCCAAGGCGGTCAACGAGCTGTCGGACAAGCTGGCCGCCGCCCGCCGCGACACCGCGCGCACCGTCGCGGAGTCGACCGCAAAGGCGGAGGAGCAGAAGACGCGGCTGGCCGCCGTCCTGCGCGACCTGCACGAAGGCGTCCTGGTCTGCAACCTGAAGCACCAGATCCTTCTCTACAACCAGACGGCGCTCGACATCCTGCATCTGGCCGGCGACCTCGGGCTGGGCCGCTCGCTGCTGCATTTCGTGGTGGCGGAGCCGGTCACCCACACGCTGGAGCGGCTGACCCTGCGCGTGCGCGAAGGGCGGCACGTCAACCACGAGCACGGCACCACCGCCCAGTTCGTCGGCGCCACGACGGACGGGCGCATCCTGCTGGCCGGGCGCATGAGCGCCATCCTGCAGGACCCGCCGGAGGGCTCGGACGAGCCGCCGACCATCACCGGTTACGTCATCACGCTGTCGGACGCGACCAGCGAGCTGGCCGCGCTCGGCCAGCGCGACGCCCTGCTCCGCGAGGCGACGGAGGGCTTCTGCGCCCCCATCGCCAACCTGCGCGCCGTTCTGGAGACGCTGGACGACACGCCGGAGCTGGGGCCGGAGGAGCGGGCCGCCTTCCAGGCCGCGCTGATGGAGTCGTCCAACACCCTGTCGGAGCGGCTGGCCCGCGTCACCAACGAATACCGCAGCGTCGTCACCGGCTCCTGGCCGATGAGCGACATCCACTCCACCAACCTGATCAACCTGATCCGCCACCGCGTCGGGCCGGAGGCACAGTACGGCGTGACGCTGACCGGGCTGCCGCAATGGGTGCACGGTGACAGCTACAGCCTCGTCATCCTGGTCGGCTATCTGATCGAATACGTCTACGCGCTGACCGGGGTCCCCGCGTACGACCTGTCGGTGGAGCCGGGGGACCGCTGGGTCTATCTCGACATCACCTGGCGCGGCCCGTCGGTGCCCAGCGGCATCGTGGACAGTTGGCTCGACCACCCGCTGCCCGACGCGCTGGGCGGCCTGACGGTCGGCGACGTGCTTCAGCACCACAAGAGCACGATGTGGAGCGAGCCGGTGAAGGGGCCGGGGTCGGAAGGCGAGCTGCTGTCGCGCCTGCGCGTGCCGTTGCCTCCCGCGCTGAAGCCGCCCTCCGCCCACACCGCGGCTCGCGGCGGCGCGCGGCCGGAATTCTTCGACTTCAACCTGCTGCACCAGCCGCTGGCCACCAGCGAGCTTGGTCGCACGCCGCTCGACCAGCTCCATTACGTGGTCTTCGACACCGAGACGACGGGCCTGTCCCCCAGCACCGGCGACGAGATCATCCAGATCGCCGCCGTGCGCGTCGTCGGCGGGCGCATCCTGACCGGCGAGACTTTCAACACGCTGGTCAACCCGAAGCGGAGCATCCCGCCGGAATCGATCCCCTTCCACGGCATCACCGACGCGATGGTCGCCGACAAGCCGACCATCGACAAGGTGCTGCCGCAGTTCCGCGGCTTCGTGTCGGGCGCGGTGCTGATCGCCCACAACGCCGCCTTCGACCTGAAATTCCTGAAGATGAAGGAACGGGCCTCGGGCGTGCGCTTCGACAGCCCGGTGCTGGACACCATGCTGCTGTCGCGGATGCTGCTCGGCGAGGGCGGCGACCACACGCTGGACGGCATCGCCGAGCGGCTGGGGATCGAGGTGGTGGACCGCCACACGGCGCTGGGCGACAGCCTCGTCACCGCCGCGGTCTTCCTGCGCATGGTCGAGATGCTCAAGGAACGTGACGTCCGCACGCTCGACGACGCCATCCGCGGCGCCAACATCATCGTCGAGCTGGCGGCGCGGGAGCGTGCCTTTTGACCGGCGGGCCAACCCTGCACCCCGCTTCCCCGCAACCCGCACCCCCTCCACCGCGCCGGGCGGGCGCCGACCGCCTGATTGCGCTGTTCCTGTTCGGCGTGGTCGCCTTCAACCCGCCGCTGCTGCGCGTCTTCGGCGCCGGGGACTCGCTGTTCGGCCTGCCGCTGCTGTACGTGTACGCATTGGGGGTGTGGGGCGGGGTGATCGCGCTGTCGGCGGTGCTCCTGGAACGCAGGGGGCGCTGACATGCCCTGGCCCGCCATCGTCGCCGCCAGCTTCGCCTACCTGCTCCTCCTCTTCGCCATCGCCTGGTGGGCGGACCGGCGGGCCGACGCGGGGCGCAGCGTCATCGCGTCCCCGTACGTGTACGCGCTCTCGCTGGCGGTCTATTGCACCACCTGGACCTTCTACGGCTCGGTCGGTCGGGCGGCATCGCTGGGCATCGGCTTCCTGCCGATCTATCTCGGCCCGACCCTGCTGATGCTGCTGGGGCCGCTGGTGCTGCGCAAGATCCTGCGCATCGCCAAGGCGCAACGCATCACCTCCATCGCCGACTTCATCGCCTCCCGCTACGGGCGCAGCCAGGGGCTGGGTGGGCTGGTGGCGCTGACCGCGGTGATCGGAGTGACGCCCTACATCGCCCTGCAGCTCAAGGCCGTAGCGGTCAGCTTCGACGTGCTGTGGGGGACCGACCCGTCCGGCGCCACCGGCGGCCTGTCCCTGCCCGTCGTCTTGGACAACGCCTTTTACGTCGCAGTGGTCATGGCGGCCTTCGCCATCATCTTCGGCACGCGCCACATCGACGCGGCGGAGCATCACGAGGGCATGGTGGCGGCCATCGCCTTTGAATCGGTGGTCAAGCTGGTTGCCTTCCTGGCGGTCGGCGCGGCGGTGGTCTGGGGGCTGCACGACGGCCCAACCGAGCTGTTCGCCACGGCCGCGGAGCATCCTGAGATCCGCAACCTCTTCACCTCCGCCCCGGCGCTGGCCGACGGGTCGTGGCTGACCATGACGCTGCTGTCGATGGCGGCGGTGCTGTGCCTGCCGCGCCAGTTCCAGGTGACGGTGATCGAGAATGTGGACGAGCGACACCTGACCCGCGCCCTGTGGCTGTTCCCGCTCTACATGCTGCTGATCAACCTGTTCGTCCTGCCGGTGGCGGTGGCCGGGCTGATGCGCTTTCCCGACCGGGCGGTGGACCCGGACATGTTCGTGGTGGCGCTGCCGCTGGCCGCCGGGAACGAGTGGCTGGCCCTTCTCGCCTTCATCGGCGGGCTGTCGGCGGCCACCGGCATGATCGTGGTCGAGGCCATCGCGCTGTCCACCATGGTGTGCAACGACATCGTGATGCCGCTTCTGCTGCGCGCCCGCAGCGCCCGGCTGGAGCGACTGCACGACCTGTCGCCGCTGCTGCTGACCATCCGGCGCGCCGCCATCGTGGCGATCCTGCTGCTCGGCTACCTGTATTTCCGCATCGCCGGCTCGGCCTACGCGCTGAGCGCCATCGGGCTGATCTCCTTCACGGCGGTGGCTCAGTTCGCCCCGGCGCTGATCGGCGGCGTCTACTGGGCGGGGGCGACCCGGCGCGGCGCGCTGGCCGGCCTCAGCGCCGGCATCCTGACCTGGGCCTACACGCTGCTGCTGCCCAGCTTCGCGCGGTCCGGCTGGCTGCCCGCCTCCTTCATCGACCAGGGGCCGTGGGGCGTCGCCCTGCTGCAGCCCTACGCCCTGTTCGGGCTGGACGGCATGGACCCGCTGACCCACGCCCTGTTCTGGAGCATGCTGCTCAACATCGGCCTCTACGTCGTGGTCTCCCTGCTCGACCGCCCCGGCCTGGGCGAGCGGGCGCAGGCCACCGCCTTCGTGGAGGTGTTCCAGCACCGCGACACCCCCCTTCCCGCCGGCGCGTGGCGCGGCACCGCCACGGTCGGCGACCTGCAACGGATCGTCGCGCGCTTCCTCGGTCCGCAGCGGGCGGAGGCGGCCTTCGCCCAGTATGTCCGCCGCAACGGGCCGCTGGAGCCGGACCGCCGGGCCGGGGCGGAGCTGGTGCGCTTCGCCGAGCGGCTGCTCGCCGGGGCGATCGGCGCCGCCTCCGCGCGGGTGGCGCTGGCCTCCGCGGTGGAGGGCGGCGAGGTCAGCTACCCCGAGCTGATGCGGATGCTCGACGAGACCAGCCACGTCATCGAATACAGCCGCCAGCTCGAACACAAGACGGCGGAGCTGCAGCGCGCGTCGGCCGCGCTGCGCGCCGCCAACGAGCGGCTGACGGAGCTGGACCGGCTGAAGGACGAATTCCTGTCCACCGTGACGCACGAGCTGCGCACGCCCCTGACCTCCATCCGCGCCCTGACCGAGGTGCTGCACGACAACCCCGACATCGAGCTGGAGCAGCGGCAGGAGTTCCTCGGCCTCGTCATCACCGAGAGCGAGCGGCTGACCCGCCTGATCAACCAGGTTCTCGACATGGCGAAGATCGAGGCCGGGGAGATCGACTGGCAGGTCCGTCCGATGGACCTCGGGGCCGCGCTGGAGCAGGCGGCGGCGGCCACCGCCCGGCTGTTCCACGAGCGCGGCATCGCGCTGGCCGTCACCATCCCGCAAGGTTTGCCGGCGGTGCGCGGCGACCATGACCGGCTGGTGCAGGTGGCGGTGAACCTGCTGTCCAACGCCGCGAAATTCACCCCGGCGGGCGGGCGGGCCTCGCTGTCCGTGACGGTGGAAGGCGACCACCTGCGCGTGTCCGTCACCGACAGCGGCCCCGGCATCGCCGCGGAGCATCAGGCCATCGTCTTCGAGCGCTTCCGGCAGGTCGGCGACACCATGACCGACAAGCCGCAGGGCACCGGGCTGGGGCTGGCCATCTGCAAGCGCATCGTCGAGCATCTCGGCGGCCGCATCTGGGTGGACAGCGCCCCCGGCCGCGGCGCCACCTTCGCCTTCACCGTGCCGCAGGCGGAAGCGCGTGCAGAAGCGGCGTCCTGAATCAATCGGAAGACGAAACGATCGGGGCACCCCGCCCGATAACACCCTTGGTTGACACAGGTCAGTCCAGTTGCCTTAACGAATCCTTATACGTGTTTCTGGCAGGTTTTTTCCCAAATGCCGGACATGGAAGCCCTCCCGGTGCCGGTTCTGCCCGGTCGGGTGGCAAGGAGACGAGCGGTGACACTGATCAAGTGGAGCGACGAGGGGGGGACGGTGCGCCTGGGCCTGCCCAGCGACCTCGACCTTGCCATGGCTCAGCCCCTTCTGGACAGCCTGCGCGCCGGTTTCGCCGCCTCCGAGACCGTCATCGCCGAAGCCGGGGCCGTGGAACGGGTCAGCACCGCTTGCGTCCAGGCGCTTCTGGTCGCCTCCCGGCATGCCGCCGAACACAACCGGACGTTCGCCATCGCCCAGCCGTCCGAGGTCCTGGCGGAAGCCTGCGAGGATCTGGGGCTGGACGGCTGGCTGAAGCAATGGAGCCAAGCGTGAAGAAGAAGGTACTCACCGTCGACGATTCGCGGACCATGCGGGACATGGTCTCCTTCACGCTGAAGGGCGCCGGCTACGAGGTGGTCGAGGCCGCCGACGGCCAGCAGGCGCTGGGCGTCATCGGCGCCAACAAGGTGGACCTCGTCATCACCGACCTGAACATGCCGGTGATGGACGGGCTGACCCTGATCCGCCGCCTGCGCGCCACCCCGGCGCACCGCACGCTGCCCATCCTGATGCTGACCACCGAGGCCGACGAGAAGAAGAAGTCCGAAGGTCGGGCGGTGGGGGCGACCGGCTGGATCGTGAAGCCCTTCAACCCGGAGAAGCTGATCTCCGTCGTGCAGAAGGTGTGCGGCTGACGCCGCGTCCTGGCTTGTGAGGGGGCGCCCGTGGAAGACCTGAGCCGGTTCAAGCAAACCTATTTCGACGAAAGCGCGGAACTGCTGGAGGTCGCCGAATCCGGCCTGCTGCGGCTGACGCCGGGCGAGGTCGATTCCGACGAGGTCAACGCCATCTTCCGCGCCGTCCATTCCATCAAGGGCGGCGGCGGCGCCTTCGGCTTCACCGAACTGGTCGCCTTCGCGCACGAGTTCGAGACGGTCATGGACGGGGTGCGCAACAACACCGTTCCCGTCACGACCGAGCTGGTGGACACGCTGATCCGCGCCAACGACCTGCTGGGCCAGATGCTGGCCTACGCGCGGGAGGGCGACCCGGCCCCGGCGGGGACCACCGACGGCACCGTGGCCGCCCTGCGCCGCCACCTGTCGGTTGGTGCTCCGCAAGCCCAGGCTCCGGCGGCTGCTCCCGCCGCTCCTCCGCTTACCCCCGTCTACGCCGACGACGAGGATGACGAGGCCGGCCTGTTCGGCGATGCCATGGCCGCCATCGCCGCTGCCCGTGCGGAGGAGGACCCGGTCCCCCCCGGCAAGCTGCGCTGGACCATTGTCTTCCGGCCGCGGTCCGACCTGCTGATGTCGGGCAACGAACCGGCCTTCATGCTGCGCGCTCTGCGCCGGCTGGGCGACGCCACCGTCGAATGCCACACCGACGCCCTGCCCAATCTCCAGAACCTGGAGGCGGAGCTTCTCCACCTCTCCTGGACGGTCACGCTGATCGCCGATGCGGACGTCGATCTGGACAAGATCAACGATGTCTTCGAGTTCGTGGCCGACGACTGCGACATTCGCATCCTGTCTCTTATACACATCTGAC
>NZ_JAUQTX010000184.1:0-14171 GCF_059803775.1 Azospirillum sp. UFLA03-27
TGTATAAGAGACAGGGCGCTGACCAGCGACCCCTTCGCCGTCGCCGCGCAAATCCAGCAGCAGGTGGCCCGCGCCATCGAGGCGGCCGCCGCCACTCTGCCCGCGACGGTGCCGCCGGTGGCGGCCCCCACCCTCTCGGCCGGCTTCGACGCGACGGCCTTCGCGAAAGCCCTGGCGATCGCCGAGGGCACCGCGGCCCCGGCCGGCTTCGCCGTCTTCCACCTGATCGAGGCGATGTTCCGGCCCGGCGAGGCCGGCAGCCGCGTGATCGGCGTCGCCGTGGTGGCGAACCCGGACTCCCCGTTCGGCGTCTGGCAGTACAGCGTGGACGGCAGCGTGTGGCTGGCGGTGGGCACGGTCGGCGACGGCTCGGCCCTCGTGCTTCCGGACAGCGCCCTGCTGCGCTTCCTGCCGGCCGCCAACTGGAACGGCACCGCACCGTCGCTCGGGCTGCGGGCGGTGAACAGCGAATGGGCCGAGGGCTTCAGCGGCGCCGGGCACCGGCTGTTCACGCTGACCGGCGTCGGCGGCACCACCCCGCTGTCGGAGGACGTCGCCCTGCTTGCGCTGGAGGTGACCCCGGTGAACGGCGCCCCGGTGGCGACCGGCGCACAAGCGGTCCTGGCCCCCATCACCGAAGACAGCGCCGACCCGGCGGGCGCCGGCGTCGCGTCGCTGTTCGGCGGACTGTTCTCCGACCCCACCGACGCGGTGTTCGGCTCCACCGGCAACGGCTTCGCCGGGGTGGCGGTGGTCGGCAACGCGGCGACCGCCGCCCAGGGGCAATGGCAGTATTGGACCGGCACCGCCTGGGCCGCCGTGGGAACGGTGTCGGACGGCAACGCCCTGCTGCTGGCCGCCGACGCCAAGCTGCGCTTCGTTCCCGCCGCCGACTGGAACGGCGTGCCGCCGAGCCTGACGGTTCGCCTGATCGACGATTCGCAAGGGCCGGTCACCAGCGGCGAACGGGCGGATGTGACGGGTGCCGGCGGCGACAGCCGCTACAGCGCCGGGACCATCGCGCTTGATACAGCGGTCAGCGCGGTCAACGATGCTCCCGTGGCAACGGGCACGGCGGCCACCCTGCCGACCATCGCGGAGGACACCGCCAACCCGGCGGGCGCCACCATCTCCGCCTTGTTCGGTCACCTGTTCTCCGACGCCGCCGACGCGGTGAGCGGCGGAGCGGCGGCCAATGGCTTCGCTGGCGTGGTGGTGGTCGGCAACGCCTCCACCGTGGCGCAAGGAACGTGGCAGTATTGGACGGGCACCGCCTGGGCCGGCATCGGCACGGCGAGCGACGCCAACGGGCTTTTGCTGGCCGCCGACACGGCGCTGCGCTTCGTTCCCGCCGCCAACTGGAACGGCACCACGCCCGCCCTGACCGTCCGGTTGGTCGAGGACGGCGGCGCGCCGCTGATCACCGGCAACCGCGTCGACCTGACCGGTGGCGTCGGCGGCAGCACCATCTACAGCGCGGGAACCATCGCGCTGACCGGAACCGTCACCCCGGTCAACGACGCGCCGGTCGTCACCGGAGCGACTGCTACCCTACCAGCGATCGCGGAAGACACCGCCAACCCGTCCGGCGCCACGGTCTCCAGCCTGTTCGCCCACCTGTTCTCCGACGCGGCGGACACCCTGAGCGGCGGGTCAGCCGCCAACGGTTTCGCTGGGATCGCCATCGTCGGCAACGCGGCGACCACGCAAGGCGTGTGGCAATATTGGACCGGCACGGGCTGGGCCGCCGTGGGGGCGGCCTCGGACGGCAACGCCCTGCTGCTGGCCGCCAGCGCGATGCTGCGCTTCGTTCCCGCCGCCAACTGGAACGGCACCACCCCGGCTTTGACCGTCCGGCTGATCGACGATTCGCAAGGGGTCGTGACCAGCGGCGGGCGGGCCGTCCTGACGAGCGTGGGCGGCGACAGCCGCTACAGCGCCGGCACCGTCGCCCTGACCACCACGGTCGGCGCGGTCAACGACGCCCCCGTCGCCACCGGCACGGCGGCCACCCTGCCGACCATCGCGGAGGACGCCGCCAACCCGGCGGGTGCCACCGTCTCCAGCCTGTTCGGTCCCCTGTTCTCCGACGCCTCCGACGCGGTGAGCGGCGGGTCGGCCGCCGACACGCTGGCCGGCGTGGTGGTGGTCGGCAACGCCGCCGCGGCGCAGGGGGCGTGGCAGTACTGGACCGGAACGGCCTGGGCCGACATCGGCGCGGTCAGCGGCGGCAGCGGCCTGCTGCTCTCCGCCAACACCGCGCTGCGCTTCGTTCCCGCCGCCAACTGGAACGGCACCACCCCGGCCCTGACCGTCCGGCTGGTCGACACGTCGCAAGGCCCGATCGCCAGCGGCGAGCGGATCGACGCGACGAGCGTCGGCGGCGACAGCCGCTACAGCGCCGGGACCATCGCCCTGACCGGAACCATCACCTCCGTCAACGACGCCCCGGTGGCGACGGGCACGACGGCCACTTTGCCGACCATCGCCGAGGACACCGCCAACCCCGCGGGAACCACCGTCACCGCCCTGTTCGGTCATCTGTTCTCCGACCCGGCGGACGCGGTGAGCGGCGGGTCCGCCGCCAACGGCTTCGCCGGCGTCGCCATCGTCGGCAACGCGGCGACCGCCGCGCAGGGCGCCTGGCAATACTGGTCCGGCTCCGCCTGGATCACCGTGGGCGCGGTGGCGGAGGGGGCGGCGCTGGTCATCGCCGCCAACGCGATGCTGCGCTTCCTTCCCGCCGCCGACTGGAACGGCACCACGCCCGCCCTGACCGTCCGGCTGATCGAGGACGGCGGCGCCCCCGTCGTCACCGGCGGCCGCGTCGACCTGACGGCCGGCGTCGGCGGCAGCACCGTCTACAGCGCCGACACCATCGCCCTGGCCGGAACCGTCACCCCCGTCAACGACGCGCCGCAGATCACCGCCGGCACGACGGCGCTGGCGACGATGAAGGGCGTGGCGGTGGCGGTCACCGGTCTGTCGGTGTCCGACGTCGACGCCGGCGCGCTGCCGATGCTGGTCACGCTGACCGCCGGCCACGGCACGCTGACCCTGGCCGACGCCGGGTGGGACGCCGTCATCACCGGCAACGGAACGGACAGCGTCACCATCCGCGCGACGCTCGCCACCATCAACGGGCTGCTCGGCGCCGCCAACGGGCTCGTCTACACGGCAAGCGCCTACAGCGGGGCCGACGCCATCCGGATCGTCGTGAACGACCTGGGCAACGGCGGGGCCGGCGGGCCGCTGACCGCCACCGCGACCATCGGCGTCACCGTGGCGCCGCCGAACGCCTCCCCCGTCCTGATCGACACCAACCTCGACGTGGCCGTGGCGGCGGAGGCCCTGGCCGCCCCCACAGCGGGCACGGTCGGCTTCGCGGTGTCCAAGCTGGTCGGGCTGAACGGCAGCGGCCCCGCCAACGTCACCGACACGGACGCCGGGGCTGTCGTCGGCATCGCCCTGACCGGCACCAACGAGAGCTATGGCCGCTGGTGGTTCTCCACCGACAACGGCGCGACCTGGAGCCTCGTCGGCGCGGTCAACGACAGCGATTCCGCCCTTCTGCTGCGCGCCACCGACCGGCTCTACTTCCAGCCCAACGCCGCGGTGCCGGCCACCGTCAACGGCGCCCTGACCATCCGCGCCTGGGACCAGACCACCGGCAGCGCCGGCTCCAAGACCGCCGTCACCCTCGGCGACGGCAGCGCCTTCTCCGCCGCGACGGACACCGTCACCCTGCATCCCGGCGTGCTGATCTTCAACGGCACCTTCGACAAGGGGCTGACCGGCTGGAGCTACACCGCCGGCGCCACGGTGGGCGCCACCGGCGACGGGCATGAGGGCACCCTGACCTCCGCGGGCGGCCGGACGCCGACGCAGCTTGAGGACTTCCTTGGCCTTGCCCACGGCTCCATCGCCACGGCGACCGGGACCATTCCATCCTTCGGCAACGCGATGAAGCTGGCCACCACCGTCACGGTGACGAAGGACACGACGCTGACCTTCGACTGGACCTTCATCTTCTCCGACCCCGGCTATCACGACTTCGCCTTCGTCAGCGTCAACGGCGTGGTGACGCTGCTCGCCAAGGACGCGAGCGCCAGCGGGAAATTCAGCGTGGTGATCGCGGCCAACAGCACCCTGTCGCTGGGCTTCGGCACCTCCGACACCAGCGACAACAGCGTCAACCCGATCCTGCGCGTCGACAACATCAAGCTGACCACCGTCGCCAGCGACCCCATCGTGCTGGACATGGCCGGCGACGGGCTGGCCCTGCGGGCGCTGACCGACGGCGTCCTGTTCGACGTCAGCGGCGACGGCGTGGCCGATCGGACCGGCTGGGTCGGCAAGGGCAACGCCCTTCTGGTGCGCGACGACAACCAAAACGGGCAGATCGACGACGGGCGCGAGCTGGTGTCGGAGCATTTCGGAAAAGGCTTCAACAGCAGCCTGGAGGCGCTCGCCTCGCTCGACAGCAACCACGACGGGCTGTTGGACGCCGCGGACGAGAGCTTCGCCACGCTCCAGGTCTGGCAGGACGCCGACGGCGACGGGGTGAGCCAGCCGGGCGAGCTGCGCACACTGGCCGAGGCCGGGATCCTGTCCATTGCCACCACGGCCACCCCGACCGAGACGACGCTGGCCGGCAACCACATCCTCGGCACCACCAGCATGACCATGGCCGACGGCAGCAGCCGCCTGGTGGCCGGCGTCGCCTTCGACGCGCAGGCCACCGTCGCGGCGCAGCTGCACAGCCAGCCGCTCGCCGCGCCGCCATCGATTCAGGCCGACCACGGGCGGTTCGACTACGCGGCGCTGCTCTCCTCCGGGCTGGGTCTGCCGGACAACGTTCCGGTTGTGCAGAACGGGCTGGATGCACACGCAGGGGACTGGGCGATGGCGCTTCACACCGCGGACACACACCACACCACAACCCATGCATCGACGATTGTGCCGGTCGCAGAAAATTCATGAGCGACTGACAGAATTCGACGCATTTTTAGGTATTTGGATACTGTTTTGTCCTAAATGAGTATGAGAGTTCTCGACTAAGATCATGATCGCTGTAGGCCGAAGAGCCTAGACATGCGGCGATCTCCAGGACCCTCATGCACAAGTTTTGTCTTATCGCCACGGTTGCGCTTCCGCTCCTGACCGGAGATCCACAACCCTCGGTTGCGGCTCCGCGCGACGAAGTGGTGGCGCTGATCGGCAAGGCGACGGAGAGCCACGACCGCCTGCGCGGGGCGGAGGCCGCCGCCGACGGCGCGCGCAACGCCCTGCGGGTCAGCCATGGCGGCTGGTTCCCGACGCTGAGCCTGTCGGCCAACGGCGGGCGCGAGAGCACGACCAAGCCGGCCGGCCTGCCCAACACGGACATGAACGCGTCCCAGTTTTCGGCGCGGGCGACGCAGCTGATCTGGGACTTCGACGCGACCAACGCCGACATCCGGCGCGCCCAGGTGACGCTGGTCCGGGCCGACATCGCGGTGGAGCGCACCCGGCAGGAGCTGCTGGTGGAGGGCCTCACCGCCTACGCCAGCCTCGTCCGCGCCCACCAGCTCCTCGCCTTCGCGCGCCAGTCCGAGGACAACATCCGTCGCCAGACCGGGCTGGAGGAGGTGCGGCTTCAGGAGGGCTTCGGCTTCTCCACCGACGTCCTCCAGGCCAAGAGCCAGCTGGCCGGCGCCCAGGCGCGCCGCGTCGCGGCGGAGGAGGGGACGCAGAACGCGCAGAGCCGCTTCCAGGCCTTCTTCGGCCATGTTCCCTTCCAGGTCAGCAACGCCCAGGTCCTGGCGATGACCCGCGCCAGCCTGCCCGTCTCGATGGACGCGGCGGTGGAGGAGGCGCGCCGTCACAACCCGCGCCTTCAGGAATTGGCCCTGACCACCGCGGCGGCGCAGGAGGCGGTGACCTCGGTGCGCGGCCGCACGCTCTACCCGCGGATCGACGGTTTCGTGGAACACAACATCAAGCGCGATATCGCCGGCCAGCCCGGGCGCCAGAACGAGCTGCTGTTCAAGCTCCAGGTCACCTTCTCGCTGAACACCGGCCTGACCGCGCTCAACAGCATCCGGCTGGCCGAGGCCGACCTGCGGGCCGCCGACGCCAGCTGGGCCGACCAGGAGCGCACGGTGCTTGAGACCGTCCGCAACAGCTGGAACCGGCTGGAAAGCGCCCGCGCCCAGGTGCAGCTGTTGAACGATCAGGCGAGCCTCGCCGCCGGCTTCCTCGACGTGGCGCGGTCGGAGCGCGAGCTGGGCACCCGGTCGCTGATCGACATCCTGTCGGGCGAGACGACGCTGATCAACGCGCGCAGCGACGCCGCGGCGGCGGAGACGGAGCTGGTGCTGGCCGGCTACCGGCTGCTCGCCGCCATGGGCCGGCTGAACGCCACCGACATCCAGACCAAGCCGATGCCGAAGCTGGCCCCGATGGGCCGCGGCGCCTTCCGGGACCTTGGCCGGCGCGGAACGGGAGACCAGCGATGAGCGGCGGCGCCATCGGTCTGCTGGTGCTGCGGCTGCGCGCCAACCTGCGGCTGACCGCCCGCGTCTTCGCGGCGTCGCTGGCGGCGAACCTGCTCGGGCTGGCCTCGTCCTTCTACACGATGCTGGTGCTGAACCGCTACGTGACGCACGGCGTCGATTCGACGCTGGCGGCGCTGACCGTCGGCGTCGTGCTGTCCATCGCCTTCGAGCATCTGTTCCGCCACGTCCGGCTGGGAATCGCCGGGCGCATCGGAAGGGCCGAGCACGAGCGTCTGACCACCGGGGCTTTCGGCATTCTGATGACCGCGCGCAGCGGCGCCGGATCGGCGGAGGGCGACGCGGCGCGGCGCGAGGCGCTGCGGGCGCCGGAGCAGATCGACTCCGCGCTCGGCTCCGCCAACCTCGCGACTCTGTTCGACCTGCCCTTCGCGCTCGGCTTCATCCTGGTGGTGGCGCTGATCTCCTGGCCGCTGGCGGCGATCTGCCTCGTCTTCACGCTGCTGGCCATCGCCGCCGGGCTGCTCGCACAGGCAGACATGCGCGCGGTCGGGCGCGACCTTGCCCAGGCCGGCGCCGACGCCCAGGGGCTGGTCACCACCGCCATCGTCGGGCGTGACGCGGTCGCCCTGTTCGGTGGCGCCAAGCCGCTCCTCGGCGACTGGCAGCGCGCCGCCAAGGCCCTGCGCGTGGTCCGCGAGCGCATGTCGATGCGCCAGGGCCGCGCCCAGTCGGCGGCGCAGAGCCTCCAGGCGCTCCAGGGCGTGGCGGTGATCGCCACCGGTGCCGTTCTGGTGGTGCGCGGCGAGCTGGACGTCGGCTCGCTGATCGGCATCAACCTGCTGGTCGGCCGCGCGCTGGCCCCCTTCACCCGGCTGGCCCAGATCGGAGAGTCCCTGGCGATGGCCCGGCAGGCGCAGGTCCGGCTGGAGCAGTTCGCCCGCACCGCCGTCGAGCCGACCGGCGGCACCAGCCTGCCCCGCTACGCCGGCACGCTGGAGCTGCGCGACCTGACCTTCACCCCGCCGGGCGGCGTCACGCCGCTGCTGCGCCGCCTCAGCCTGTCGGTGCCCGCCGGCAACATCCTGGTGCTGAAGGGCCGCAACGGCTCGGGCAAATCGACGCTGATCCGCCTGATCGCCGGTCTGGCCGACCCGCAGGAGGGCGCGGTGCTGGCCGATGGGGTGGACATCCGCAAATTCGCCCCCTCCTGGTGGCGCCAGCAGATCGGGCTGCTGCCGCAGGAGCCGGTGTTCCTCAACCGGACGATCCGCGAGAACCTGCTGCTCGCCAACCCGCGCCTGTCGGAGACGGAGCTTCACGCCGTCCTGCACCGCGCCGGGGCCGACCGCACGGTGGCCGACTGCGCCCAGGGGCTCGACACGCCGCTGCGCAACTTCGGCCACGAGCTGCCGACCGGCCACCGCCGCCGGCTGGCGCTGGCCCGCGCCTTGGCGGTCGGCGGGCGGCTGATCCTGCTGGACGAGCCGACCGACGGGCTGGACTCGGACGGCACCGCCACCGTCTACCGCACACTGATCGAACTGGCGCGGAGCGGCCACACGGTGATCATCGCCTCCCACGACCCGCGCATCCTCCAGGGCGCCTCGCTGGTGCTCGACCTCGACCAACCGAACGGCGCGGCTGTCGTCCGCGAGCCGGCGGGGCTGGTGACGCCATGAAGCCGCTTCCCCTGCTGACCCGCAAGCCCGCCGCCACCGGACCCGCCGCAACGGCACCGGTCACCCTGGCCGGCGCCGTCACCGCCACCGATGAGACGGAAAGCCGCTTCGGCGACGGCCTGTTCGCGGTCAGCATCGCCGCCTTCCTCGCCGCACTCGGCTGGGCGGCCATCGCCGAGCTGAACGTCTCCAGCAGCGCTCCCGGCGACGTGGTGCCGCTGTCCTACAACCAGTCGGTCCAGCATTTCGAGGGCGGCATCGTCCGCGACATCCTGGTGCAGGAAGGCGATTCGGTCACCGCCGGCCAAGCGCTGGTCGAGCTGGACCAGACCAAGATCCGCGCCGACCTGGAGGAGCTGAAGCTGCGCCTCGGCTCGCTGTCCGCCGACACCGCGCGGCTGGAAGCCGAGGTCGGGCGCCGCGAGGCCATCGCCTTCCCCGAGCGGCTGCTGCGCGAGCGGCCCGATCTGGTGGCGCAGACCCGCGACCTGTTCCGCGCCCGCCGCGACCGGCTGGCCTCCGACCTCGACATCCAGCGCCAGGACATCGCCCAGCGCGAGCAGCAGGCGGCCGCCGTGCGGGCGCGCATCGGCGGTTCCCAGGTGGCGCAGGGGCTGATCCGCGAGCAGCTCTCCATCAGCGAGACCCTGCTGAAGCGCGAGATCACCAACCGCATGAAGCATTTGGAGCTGCTGCGCGACGACGCCCGCGTTAGCAGCGCCATCGCCGAGGACCGCGCCACGCTGGCCCAGGCCGAGGCGGCGCTGGCCGAGGCGCGCAGCAAGCTGGTGTGGATCGGCCGCAAATACGAGGAAGAGAGCCGCAACGCCCTCGACGAGGCCCGCCGCAACCACGACGAGCTGTCGCAACGTCTGACCCGCTACCAGGACAGCCTGGACCGCAGCAGCCTGCGGGCACCTATGGACGGCATCGTGAAGACGCTGGCCGTCTCCACCAAGGGCGCCGTGGTCAAGGCCGGCGAGACGGTGGTGGAGCTGGTGCCGCGCGACGGCAAGCTGGTGGTGGACGCCCGCCTGCCGGTGCAGGACATCGGTTATGTCCGCCCTGACCAGCCGGTGGTGGTGACGCTGGCCGGCGGCGACGCCTCGCGCTTCGGCCACATCGAAGGGCGGGTGCGGACGATCAGCCCCGACACGCTGCTCGACGCCAACAAGCAGTCCTACTACAAGGTCCGCGTCGAGCTGCCGGTGACCCGTTTCGACTACGGCGGCAAGACCTACGAGCTGTTTCCCGGCGTGCGCGTGACCTGCAGCATCCTGACCGGGCGGCGCACGATCCTCGATTACGTGTTCTCGCCGGTCCTCAACGGCCTCCAGCACGCGATGCAGGAACAATGAGGATGGCCGGACCAATTGCCTTTCCCCCTCTCCCCTCTGGGGAGAGGGTTGGGGTGAGGGGGTTGCGCTTGTGCCGGACGCACCGCCACGCACAACCCCCTCACCGGCCCTCCGGGCCACCCTCTCCCCAGAGGGGAGAGAGCTACATCCCCCTCGCTCTATGCCACCCCGACACGGACCGCCCGAGGCCCACCCCATGCTGAGCTCGCTCCAGCCCCGCTCCCGGCCGCCGCTGCGCTGGTCGCATCTGACCAAGAAGGCGCGCTTCGCGCTGATTCTGGCGGCGGCGATGCTCGTCACCGTGCTGGTCTCCCTGGTCGTCCGTGCCGGCTTCCTCGGCGACAGCGCGCGCGAGCCGCTGACCATCGCCGTCGTCGGGCCGCTCAGCGGGCCGGACGCGGCACTGGGGCTGGCGCTGCGCAAGGGGGCGGCGCTGCGCGCCGACACCATCAACGCGGCGGGCGGCATCGCCGGCCGTCCCGTGGTGGTCAAGCCCTTCGACGACGAGGGCGACAAGGGCAAGTCGCTGGAGATCGCCCGGCGCGTCTCCAACGACCCGTCCGTTCTCGCGGTGATCGGCCACACGCCGGACGCCACCGACAGCGCGACCGCGATCTACGCCCAGCGGCAGATCCCGCTGATCGCCCCGCGCCCGCTGGTCCGTCCGGCGGACGCCGCCCCCAGCCCCTGGCTGTTCAGCATCACGCTGGACCGCACGCACGAGACGCGCTTCCTCGCCAACTACGTGCGCAACGTGGTGGGTGAGCCGACCGTCGCCATCGTGCGCGAGGACAGCGAGCAGGCCGCATCGCAGGCCAGCCAGTTCGACGCGATCCTTCAGCGCTTCGGCACCAAGCTGGTCGGCCAGTGGACCTTCGCGCCGGGCCGCGGCGGTGCCTCCGCGCTGCCGGCGCTGGCCCAGGCGGTGAAGGAGAAGATGCCGACCGGCGCCGTCGTCGTCATCGGGTCGGCGGTGGACAGCGCGCGGGTGGTGGTGGCGCTGCGCGACGCCGGGGTGCGCAACCTGATCGCCGGCAGCTCGGAGATGGCCTCGTCGGCCTTCCGCACCGAGATCGTCTCCCAGGCGCAGGCCAATCCCAAGGCGCTGACCCCGGAGGCCTACGGCCACGGCCTGCTGGTGTCGTCGCCCGTGCTGTTCGACACGGCGAACGAGCGGGCGCAGCGCTTCTACGGCCAGTATGTGAAGCGCTTCAACGCGGTGCCCGACTGGGCGGCGGCGCTGGGCGCCGACGGCGTGGACCTCATCGCCGGCGCCATCGCCAAGACCAACACGGCCACCGGCAAGCCAGACGGCGAAGCGCTGCGTCGCGCCATCGCCGACCACGACCGCGCCGAGACCGCCTTCCAGGGCACGGTCGGCACCTGGACCTTCGACAACCGCGGCCAAGCCACCCTGCCGGTGATGATGGCCTCCTACAACGGCCTGAACCCGGTGGCGGCGCTGACCCAGCTCCAGCCGATCCGCGAGGCCGGAGTCTCCAACTTCCTGGAGGAGGTCACCAAGGGCCGGGCGCTCTACGTCAACGACCGCTTCATGTACAAGACGGACGTCATCTACACCGGCATCCAGCTCCATGAAATCCGCGACCTGAACCCGGACGCCAACGAGGCGACGCTGAACCTGACGATCTGGTTCCGCTACCGCGGCGCCTTCAACCCGGCGGACGTCGTCTTCACCAACGCGGTCAAGCCGGTCGAGCTGGGCAAGCCCTACCGCGAGGAGCGCGGCGAGGTCACCACCTACGTCGCCTACCGGATCGAGGGGCGCTTCGCCCTGAACGTCTTCGACCAGCGCCCGCCCTACGGCAGCCAGACGGTCGGCGTCAGCTTCCGCCACCGGACGCAGAACCGGAACACGGTGATGTTCGTCACCGACGTGCTCGGCATGTCGCTGGTCGACACCAACGACTTCGTGGAGAAGCTGAAGGCGATGGCCGCCGCGGAGACCGCGTCCGCCGCCGATCCCGGCCTCGCCGACCGCTTCCGCCGCGCGCTGGAGGGCGAGAGCGAAAGCTCCACCCTGCTCGACCAGCTCCGCGCCAAGCGGGTGCTGGCGCCGTCGCCCGGCTGGCGCCTGTCGCGCGCCTGGATCTCGCAGGACGTCGCCTCGGTCGGCAGCGAGGGCGATCCGAACTATGTCGGTTTCGGCCGCCCGCAGCCGGACTTCTCGCGCGTCGACTTCGGCGTGGTCGCGGCACCGGACTCCCCGGCGGCGCGCGACTTCATCCACCGCGACTTCTTCGTCTACATCGCCATCTTCAGCGCCGTCCTGGCGGTCTTCGCCGCCGCCATGGACCGCCGCGACCGCGGCCAGTTCTGGAAGATCCAGACGCTGTTCATGCGCATCCTGTCCTGGCCGCTGCTGCTGATGTCCGCCGGCAACATCGTGCTGGACCAGGCGGTGGCGACGCTGCCGCCGAGCGGGATCGCCATGGTGGTGAACGGCGTCAACGTGCTGTGGTGGATCGTGCCGGCCATCCTGGTCGACCGCACGCTGGAGCGCTTCGTCTGGACCCCGCTGGAGATCCGCACCCAGCGCAAGATCCCCGGCATCGTCCGCCGCTTCTCGACCCTGATCGTCTTCGGCTTCGCCGGCTGCGGCATCATCGCCTTCGTGCTGAAGCAGCCGATCACCAGCCTGCTCGCCGCCTCCGGACTCGTCGGCATGGTCATCGGCCTCGCCATCCAGGCCAATATCGCCAACGTCTTCTCCGGCATCGTGCTGAACATCGAGCGGCCGTTCCAGATCGGCGACAGCATCCAGATCACCGATCTGGTGCGCGGCGTCGTGGTCGACATGACGTGGCGCACGGTGCGCATCCGCAACGTCGCCGGCTTCATCGTCGCCATGCCCAACGCCAAGGTGTCGGAGGCGACCGTCGTCAATTTCAGCGCGGTCGAGCGGGTGTCGATGAAGCTGGAATACTACGCCGACGCCCGCCACGACCCCGGCCGGATGGGCGGCCTGCTGACCACCGCCCTGCAGAACGCCGACAAGGTGCTGCCCAGCGCCACCGGCGGCCCGGCCTTCGTCCGCTACGACGGCATCCGCGGCGTCAACGGCCAGTGGCTGTGCAAGTACAACCTGTTCTTCTGGGTCGAGGACTACGACGCCAGCTTCGTCGTTCCGGAACTGGTCTGGCGGTCGGTCTACCGGACGCTGGCCGAGGCCGGCATCGAGCCGACCCCGCCCGACCTGATGGAGGCCGCCGGCCCCGCAGCGGTCGCCACCAACGCCCAGCGCCGGGCGATTCCGGCATGAGCAGGAACACCCCGATGATGCGAACCCTGATCGCCACGACGGCGCTGCTGCTGGTCCTGCTCGCCGGGACGGGCTGCGCGCCGCTCGGCAGCGACCGCCCCGGCGCGATCCTGGAGAAGGTGGCCGACGGCGACTACGACGTCGGCATCCGCTACCCCGCCAAGCGCGCCCGCTACGTGATGATCGTGGAGGAGGACGAGGACGGCTTCGTCGTGACCAACCGTCCCGCCGGTGCCCGCGCGGTGGAAACCGCTCCGGCTCCGGCGGTGGCGCAGCCGCAGCGCAACGACCGCGTGCTCGCCCCCTGCGCCGAGGCGACCGGCAACTGGTACCGCCATACCCCGGCGGGCTACGTCTGTGCCGGCCAGTCGGCGCCCGGCAGCGGTGGCTGACATGAAGCGCCTCGCGATCATCCTCTCCCTGACGCTCGCGGGCTGCGCCGCCGGTGCGCCCACGCCTAATGCGGGGCGCGCCGACGCCCCCGTGCTGCGCATCGTCGCCGAGCCCGACGCCAACGGGCGCCGCCCGGTCGCGGTCGACGTGGTGCGGGTGGCCGACCCGGCGCTGGCCGGACGACTGGCCGGGCTCGACGCCGCCGCTTGGTTCCGCAACCGCGAGGCGCTGAGTGCCGAGGCCGGCAACCGCATCGCCATCGCCTCCTGGGAAATGGTGCCGGGCCAGAGCGTGCTCCTGCACAGCCTGCCGCCCTTCGCCACCCCCCCGACCCAAACCCTCGTCTACGCGCGGTACGGCGTGCCCGGCGCCCACCGGCAGACGCTGGACGGTGCCGGCGCCCTGAACGTACGGCTGGGACGGGAGACCTTCACCGTGGCTCCGCTGACGGAGGGAACGCCGTGACCGCCCAACTCGCCCCGGCCCATCCCGCTGCGGCGCCGAAGATGGCGCCCGCCGGCGCCAAAACCGCCGGCACGCTGGCCCTGTTCCGCGCCTTCCAGGAGGATCTGCTCGCCGGCTGCGCCGACGCGCAGGCTCCGGCGGGATCGGTCGCCGACCGTCTGACCGCGACGCTCCATGGGATGAGCGGCGCCGCCGTCTCGCAAGGGCCGGGCGCGCATGGCACGGTGGTCAAGGCGGTCTTCGCCATGGCCATGCTGGCCGACCGCGCGCTGGCCCAGACGCGGCCCGCCGACGCCGTGATCTCCAGCCGCCTGTTCGGCGCGAACGCCACGCTGCAGACCCTGTTCGTCCAGGCCGACGACCTGATCCGCCAGGGCGCCAAGGCCGAACGCGGGCTGGCCGCCGTCTATCTTGCGGCGCTGGCACTGGGCTTTCCCGACGACGCCCAGGCGCTGTCTCTTATACACATCTGACGCTGCCGACGATTATACGC
>NZ_JAUQTX010000185.1:0-14144 GCF_059803775.1 Azospirillum sp. UFLA03-27
TTCGGGAGCCTCGGAGCGAGGAAAAACGCTCCTTCCCGACCAAATCGCCCGCTGAAACCCGCATTTTTATCCTCAACAGAGGCAAAAGGCCGAAATATGTTCGTTTTTCCGCACCCTGTTACGTGTGCGCCATGGCGGGAATGGCCCGCCGGTGCTCCTTCTCCATGGGCATCCCCGCACCCATGCCACATGGCACCGCGTCGCCCCGCTGCTCGCTGCGCATCACACCGTCGTCTGCCCGGACCTTCGTGGCTTCGGCCAGTCGTCGAAGCCCGCCGATACGCCGGATCATGAAGGATCATCCAAGCGTGCCAAGGCCCGTGACTGCGTCGCGCTGATGCGTCACCTCGGCTTCGACCGCTTCGCCATCGTCGGACATGACCGGGGTTCCTACACGGCCTTCCGCACGGCGATGGACCATCCCCAGGCGATCACGCATTTGGCGGTGCTGGACGGCGTTCCCATCGCAGAGGCCCTGGGACGTTGCAATGCCCGCTTCGCCCAGGCCTGGTGGCACTGGTTCTTCTACGGCCAGCCAGACAAGCCGGAGCGGGCGATCCTTGCCGATCCAGACGCTTGGTACGGCGGCTCGCCTGACGCGATGGGGGCCGAAGCCTACGTCGACTACCGGGCGGCCATCCACGACCCGGACACGATCCACGGCATGATGGAGGACTACCGCGCTGGCCTCGGCATCGACCGAGAGCATGACGAAGCGGACCGGCAGGCGGGGCGGACCCTCGCCTGCCCGACCCTCGCCCTGTGGTCGCTACGCGATGACCTCGAAGCTCTCTATGGCAATGTCCTCTCCGTCTGGCAGCCATGGGCGCGAAACCTGCGCGGCCGTGGTCTGAACTGCGGTCATCACATGGCCGAGGAGGCGCCGGAGGAGCTTGCCGGAGAACTCTTGGCGTTCCTGGCGACGGAGAGTGAAAGATGAGAGACAGGCCCAAGCAGCAGACGAATTCGCCTCGAAGAACCACGAATAGGGCACTCCGGCACGCTTGACGTCGGATAAAGCGCCTGGGAGTCCTATGGAACGTGCCGAAGCGGTCGAAACTGCGTGGCGTTGGCGCACATTCTCGGCACTAACGGCGAAAATTCGCGTCCAAGAGCGCATTTAGGCCGAATACATACAAACATACTCACACAATCCTCAACCAGCCCCCGTCGTTTTGCATGCCGAGGGGGCTTTGACACGATAGCTGCTTTACGTGTCTGCCCGGCCGTCCTTCGCCTCATGGTGCCGCGCCGGTGGCTCGGCGGGAAGGGTGCGCCAGGATGCGATGGCCCTGACTGCCTGCAAGGCGCTGGCGTTGTCAGCGATGTGGACATGGCGGCGGAGTTCCGCCACGGCGGGCCATTCGCCCTGCTCGTGAAAGACCTGCTGCACGGCTTCCGCCATCTCCTTGCTCACGACGAACACCAGCAGACCTCGCAGAGTTGAACGCCTGGACAATGAACAGGCCCTGGCAGCGCCAGGCAAGCGACCTTTCGTCAGGCGCTTGGCGGGAAGGGGAAATTCCTGCATGACGAAGACGTGGCTGTTCGGTAGCATCAAGCCACCGCCGTTCCCTCATGAATAAGCACATGAAACTGCCATCCGCAGCGCTCCGCGGATTTTACCGAATTACTCTTGCCGCCCTGCTGATGCCTTTGGCCGGTCACGCAACCCTCGCAGCCGAGATCTCCGTGATCGCCGGAGACCGGATCGAAGTGGAAGGACGGGACATCCATCTCTGGGGCGTCCGGGCGCCGGAGGCCGATGCCATGTGCCATGGAAATGGCCAGGGGGAGCCATGCGCCAAGGTGTCCCGCCGCCTGCTCGAGGCCCTGATCGGTAAGGATGAGGTCATCTGCATCGTGAAGGCGGCAGGCCGGACAAGCCGGTCAGCGCCCAATGCTCGGTCGACGGCGCCGATCTCGGCCACCTGATGATCACCTCGGGATGGGCGACGGACGACCGGGCCGAGAGCGCGGGGTTCTACGAACTCCTGGAACAGGCAGCGCGCACCGAACGGGTGGGGATGTGGAAGTATCGGTGAGGCCAGCGCCCGGTCAGGCGTCGATCGGGATCCTGGTCTCGTACTTGACCCGGCTGATAACCGTCAGTGTAATAAAGCGCTTCACCAGTGGGCTGGCGTAAAGAGTGGCCCGGGAGAACCGTTCGAACTCGGCCATGTTCTTCACACAGACGACCAACACGTAATCAGTGATGCCGGTCACCAGATAACACTGCATTACGCAGTCATGGGCGTGCATGGTTTTCTCGAAGGCGTCCATCAGCACTCGGTCGTCGCCTTTGAGCTCGACGCTCACGATCAACTCGATGTGGGTGCCGAGCTTGCCAGGATCGACGATCGAAACATCCTTAACGATGATCCCGGCTTCGCGCAGCCGTCGAACCCGGCGCAGGCAGGTTGGCGGCGACACGGCGACCGCGTCCGCCAACTCCAGATTGGTGATCTGGCTGTTCTGCTGGAGCAGGTTGATGATCTTCCGATCAATTTTGTCTATTTCGACGTCCGGCATGGGGTTCCTGCTCGCTTGACGAGATTTCATACTTATGAATGCCTCGCAACGTGACGTCAATTTTTCCATCATGACAAATCAGACGGCGAACTTAGAAATTTTATACCACCTAAATGGCGCTACAGTTTGCTCATGAGCACGAAGCAAACCATCGGCGAAAACAAAAACAACTGAGTGATTTTGCAGGACGTCGGGTTCAACCCGCACGCATTCCCTGAGAGACGTCTAACAAAAATAGACACATTCAGTGAAGAGGTATAGGATGCCCGGAGACGTAATCTCTCGGCTTGCCCCCGTTCGCCTTGGCGTTGGGGGTCGGCAACGGAAAGAACAGGGTTTCGGCCGCGTCAACGGCCATCACGGCGAGATCCTCCAAGGGATCTTTCCCGACGAGACGGGGCGCCTGCACCGCGGCCTGGTCACCCTCCCGTGCAACATCGTTTCATCGGCCGCCGTCTTCCGACCGGCCGCTGGCCCGCTGGTCACCGTTCCCGACGACAAGCGCAAGGCGGCCGACGCCGCGCGCCTGGCTCTGGATACCCTGGGCCTGCATGACCAGGGCGGTTACCTGACGGTCGAGAGCGACATCCCGGTCGGCCTCGGCATGGGGTCCTCGACCGCCGATGTGGTGGCCGCTATCCGCGCCGTCGCCGACGCCCACGGCGCGGCCCTCGGTGCCGACGAGGTCGCCCGGCTGGCGGTTCGGGCCGAGACGGCCAGCGACAGCATCATGCACGGCGATCTCGCCGTGCTGTTCGCCCAGCGCGAGGGCGTCGTCCTGGAGCACCTCGGCCCCGCGCTGCCAACGCTGGAGGTTCTCAGCGTCGACACCTCCCCCGGTTCACCGGTGGACACTCTGAAGCAGCCCGCCGCCGTCTACGACGAGTGGGAGATCCAGGCGTTCCGGCCGCTGCGCGGCATGCTCCGGCGTGCGATCCGCACCGGCGATGCGACTCTGCTCGGCCGGGTCGCCACGGCCAGCGCCCGCATCTCCCAGCGCCACCTGCCCAAGCCCGCCTTCGAGGAGATCAACGCCATCGCGGCCTCCATCGGGGCGCTCGGCATCCAGGTCGCCCACAGCGGCACGGTCGTCGGCCTGCTCTTCGACCCCCGCAACCCGGCCACGGCCCGCCGGATCGCCGAAGCGGCCGCCCGCCTCAAGGCCTTCGGCCTGCCCCCCGCTTTCCATTTCCGCACCGATGCCGCCGAGGTCCGCCATGTCGCTTGAGATGACCATGTCCCAGCCCCTGTCCCGCGAGGCCCGCGGCTTTCCCGACTATGAACTTCCCCGTTTGGTGCGACTGACGGACAACCTGCACGGCGCCGCCTTCTTCCTGATGAAGCTGCTCCCGGCCCGTCACATGCTGGACCGTGCGGCGGCCGACGGTCGTCTGAAGCCGGGCGGCACCATCTGCGAGACGACGTCGGGGACTTTCGGGCTGGCGCTCGCCATGCTGGCAGCGGTGCGCGGCTACAAGCTCATCCTGGTCAGCGACCCAGCCATCGACGAGCACCTGCACAAGCGCCTGCTGGAACTGGGCGTCACGCTGGAGATCGTCGAGAAGCCCTATGAGGTTGGCGGCTTCCAGACCGCCCGCCTCGACCGGCTGCGCGCCGCGCTGGAGGCCAACCCGGGCAGCTTCTGCCCCTCGCAGTACGGTAACGCCGACAACCCGCGCGCCTATGCCGAGGTCGCCGAGCAGATCGCCGAACGTCTCGGTCATGTCGACTGCCTCGTCGGCACAGTCGGGTCCGGCGGCTCGATGTCGGGTATCGCCCGCTTCCTGCGCCATCTCAACCCCGATCTCCACGTCATCGGCGTCGACACCCCCAACAGCGTCGTCTTCGGCCAGCCCGACGGCAAGCGGCTGCTGCGCGGCCTCGGCAACAGCCTGGTGCCGCCGAACGTCGACCACCGCCAGTTCGACGAGGTCCATTGGGTCGGCGCCGCCGAGGCGTTCCTGGCCACCCGCCGCCTGCACCAGCACCACGCGCTCTATCAGGGCGCCACCAGCGGAGCAGCATACCTGGTGGCCGACTGGTGGGCGCGCACCCATCCCGACCGTAAGGTGGTGACGCTTTTCCCCGACGAGGGCCACCGCTACGTCGCCAGCATCTACAATGACGACTGGCTCGCAGCGCTGCCGGGCTGGACCGGCGTGCTGCCCGAAGCCCCGCAGCCGGTGACGCATCCCAGCGACGTCCGGCCCAGCTGGAGCAGCTACCGCTGGGACCGCCGGATGCTGGACGAGGTGCTGGCGGCGGCCAACCCGGCCGCGCGCGACCTCGCGGAGGCCGCATAATGCCGCGCCTCCTGCTCTTCATCGAGAGCAACACGTCCGGAACCGGCCGCCTGTTCGCCCAAACCGCCCGTGCCCTCGGTTTCGAGCCGGTGCTGATCAGCCGCCAGCCCAGCCGCTATCCCTATGTCGCCGAGGACGCCGTCCGCAGCATCGAGGCCAATACCGCCGACCTGACCGTCCTGCGCTCGCTTGTGCAGCAGCTGGCGCCCAGCGAGGGGGTGGCCGGGATCACCTCCAGTTCGGAATACTACATCGCCACCGCCGCTCGCCTAGCCGCCGAACTCGGCCTGCCGGGGCCGGATGCCGACGCAGTGGCCGCCTGCCGCAACAAGGCAACCCAGCGCCGCCGCCTGGACGAGGCCGGTGTCGACCGCGTGCGCCATGCCGAGGTCACCGACGCCGCCGATGCCGTCCAGGCCGCCATCGGCATCGGATTGCCCGTTGTCCTGAAGCCGGTGGCCGGATCGGGCAGTGTCGGCGTCCGGCTCTGCGCCACGGTGGCCGAGGTGGCGGCCCACGCCAGATCGCTGCTCGCCGACCCGACCTGTGGCGCGCTGCTGGTCGAGGAAGCGGTCAAGGGCGACGAGTATTCGGTGGAGATCTTCCACGACGCCGTCATCGGCGTGACCCGCAAGCACCTGGGCGCCCTGCCCCACTTCGTCGAGATGGGCCACGATTTCCCGGCGCCGCTAGCCTCGACAGCGGCAGATCGGATCGCGGGCTTCGCGCTCGCTGCGACGCGGGCGCTCGGCCTCACCTGGGGGCCGCTGCATGTCGAGCTTCGCCTCGGCGAGGACGGCCCGCACCTGATGGAGGTCAACCCGCGGCTGGCTGGAGGATTCATCCCGGAGCTCGTCCGCCAGGCCACCGGCATCGACCTCATCCGGGCGACCGTCGAACTGGCCGTCGGCCGGACACCGGTGGTGACGCCGACCCGCCGCGAGCACGCAGCGATCCGCTTCCTCACGCCCCCCGACGACGGACTGTGGTTCGCCACCGAGGGCCTGGAGGCGGCACGGGGTGCGCCCTTCCTGCGCGACCTGCGGCTCTACCGTGCATACCCGCTGCTGATAGCCCGCCGCGGTGATTTCCAGGACCGCCTCGGCCACGCGCTCACCAGCGCCCCCACCCTGGAGGCAGCCGTGGCCGCCGCCGAACTGGCGCGCTGCGCCATCCGCTTCCGTGTCGCGGCCGACGGCACCGGAACCCTTGCCACCGTCGCCTGACCGGAACAGCAGCAGGAGCCCCCTTCCATGTCCTCAACCTCCATCGCGGCCGCCGGACCGTCGCGCACCGGGGCGAACCCGGCGCTGCTCTCCCTGCTGGCGGGCGCGCTCGCCATCGCGCTTGCCCCCATCCTGGTGCGGGTCAGCGAGTTGGAACCGATCGCCACCGCCTTCTACCGGCTGGTCATCGCGCTGCCCTTCTTCTGGCTCGGCATGCTCGCCGAGCGCAAGGCGCCCCGGACGACCGCCCGCACGCCTGTCACCGCCACCAACATGGCGCTGATGGGGGTGGCCGGGCTGATGCTGGCGGGCGACTTGGCACTCTGGCATCTCAGCATCACCATGACCTCGGTTGCCAAGGCGACGCTGTTCAACAACTGCGCCCCGATCTTCGTCGCCCTGATCGGCTGGCTGCTGTTCGGCGAGCGGATCGGCCTCGGCCTGATCGTCGCCCTGGCGGTTTCACTGTCCGGCATGACACTGCTAATCGGCGACGGACTGTTCGTGTCGGTGGGAAGTGCTGCGGAGGGGCAATGGCAGGGTGACGCCATCGCAGTCAGCACCGCTGCCTTCTACGCCATCTACCTGATGGTGGTGAAGCGCCTGCGGGCCAACCACTCGACCAGCGTGATTATGGCGGGATCGAGCGCCGCCGCTGCCTTGGTGCTGGCGGTGGCCGCCTGGCTTGAAGGCGGCCCGCTGCTGCCCGCGACCGCCTGGGGCTGGGTCGTGGTGCTGGCGCTGGGCATCGTCTGCCATGTCATCGGCCAGGGACTCATCACCCACGCGCTGGCCCACCTCCCCGTCACCTTCTCGTCAATTGGCCTGCTCATCCAGCCGGTCGCGGCGGCGGCGCTGGCCTGGATGCTGTTCGGCGAGGCTCTCGGCCCCCTCCAGTGGCTCGGCGGCGCGCTGGCGCTGGTCGGCATCACGCTGGCCCGCCGAACCTCCGGCCGCTGACTCGGCGACTAGCCACGCTCTGACCAACCACGCACCCGAAGCCCTTCTCACCGGGAGTCACCCTCATGGTGATCAGCAACGCCCAGATCCTGGCCCACCTCGGCGACACCGGCCGGGTCGCTGGGACGCTCCATCCGAAGGCTCAGGCCATCCTGTTCGGCGACGTCGCGGACGACGCCATAGACCGAGACCTGCCCTGGATCACCCAAGTCGACCGCGCACACCTTGTGATGATGGCGGAGACCGGTCTCTTGCCGATTGCGCACGTCTCCCCGCTGCTCCGGCGCATCGATGAAATGGAGTGCTCGGGCTTCGCCTCCCTGCGTGGTCGGTCGGCGCCGCGCGGTGTCTACCTGCTCTATGAGACCTACCTCATCGCTGACCTCGGCGAAGAGATCGGTGGCGTCCTCCAGACCGCGCGCTCGCGCAATGATCTTGGGGCCACCGTCTTGCGGATGCGGCTGCGCCAAGTGGTCGCCGACCTGCTGACCGGCCTGTCCAGACTCCAGACAACCCTGCTGCGCCGGGCCGAGGACTGCGCCGACGCGGTCTTCCCGATATACACCCACTACCAGCCCGCTCAGCCGGTGACGCTCGCCCACTACTACGCCGGGGTGGCTGCGGCGCTCGACCGTGACGCCGAGGCCTTGCACGCCGTGCTGAGCGACCTGGACCGTTGCCCGCTTGGCGCCGGGGCAGTGGGCGGCACCGGCTTGCCCATCGACACCCGGCGTACGGCGGCACTGCTCGGTTTCTCGACGCCCTGGGCGCATTCCATCGACGCCGTCGCCTCGCGCGATGCTGTCCTCCGTCTGCTGGCGGCGCTGGGTATCCTCGGCGTGACGGTCAGCCGTCTCGCCCATGACCTCCAGTTGTGGACCACCGGCGAGTTCGGCTTCCTGACGGTGGCCGACGATCTAGTCGGCACCAGCTCGATGATGCCGCAGAAGCGCAACGTCTACATGCTGGAGCACATCAAAGGCATGGCGGCCGCGCCGATGGGGGCGCTGACGGCGGCAGCGATGGCAATGCACGCCACACCGTTCTCGAACTCCATCGCGGTGGGCACCGAGGGCGTCAAACCGGTGTGGGCGGCGGCTTCCGGAATGGCCGACGCGCTGACCCTGGTCCGGCTGATCGTGGCCGGAGCCGAACCGAACCAGGGGGCGATGCGCCTGCGAGCCATCTCCGGACAGACCAATGCCACCGCGCTGGCCGACTGGCTGGTGCGCGAGCGCGGGATGCCGTTCCGTCGCGCCCATCACGAGGTCGGCGGCGTCATCCGCGGCATGATGGTCCAGGGTGTCGTGGACCTTGCGACGGCCGCGCGCGACGCCCATCCCGAATGGTTCCACGGGGAGCGCTCGCCGCACCTGAAGCCAATAGATGTTGTCGCCGCCCAGGAGCATGGCGGTGGTCCAGGTCCAGATTCCACGATTCGGGAGATCGAGCGGGTGCGGGCGTCGCTGCGCACCCGCCGCGCGGCTCTGGTCGCACAGCACCGCCGGTGGCGTGCGGCACGGCAGACCCTGCGATCGGCGGTGGAGAGGGTGCTCGACATCGCGGTCATCGACCGGCCGGGCCAGGGCCATCCGGCCGGGGCGTGACCCAAGCAGCGGGAACATCGACATGCGCAGCGCAGCCAAACCCAGCCCAAGAGCGAGAAACGGGAAACGAACGGTTCCCGGCTTGCGTCCCTATCCGGCCACGATCGGCTTGACGGTGGACCGTAGCTTGGAGGTCATTCCGGACGAGGCGTTGCTGGGCTGCCTGCTCACACTGGCAGACCCAGAAGTTGATGGCGATGTGTTGGCGCTACGCCTACTGGCTGCGCACGGTTCCTTGGAGGAGGCGGTCGCGGCGGCTTCAGTGGGGAACTTACCCGGCGGTGTGGCTTCAGACGGCCACGCCGTCGTCCGGTTCCAGGCCGTTGTCGAACTCGCAGCCCGCTTGGTCCGGCCCTCACTGGAGCGCCACCCGGTTTTCGTCGCCCATGACAGCTTGGTGGCTTACAGCCGTCTTCGGGCCGCCTGCTCCACGGTGCAGGCGTTGCGGCTCCTGTTCCTCGACGACCGCCGCCACCTGATTGCCGACGAAATCCATCAAACGGGGACATTCGGTAACGTCGCGATCTACGTTCGGGAGATCATGGGCCGCGCGTTGCAGATGGAGGCCCGCGGGCTGGTCATCGTCCACAGCGGTCCAGATGATGACCCGCCGAACCCGGCGGGGGCCCGGACATCCTGTGCGGACATCCAGCAGGCGGGAAAGTTCCTCGGGGTGGAACTCGTTGAATACCTTCTGGTCGGCAGACGCTCGTATTGCACTCTCATCCAGGAACCAGCCGATGCCCGTGTCGGCCGCCGCTTTTCTCCGGTGGCAGGTGATTCCGGACCGTCGCCGGACCGTAAACGTTAGTGGACCGGTTCGGATACCGCCGTGGCTGATGACCTCGCGTTCCACCAGTTGGTCGGTGTCGCCATCACTTGAAAGGGTTGTCCACCGTGTCCGTCGGCTTCGGCGGCGGGACATGGTCCGGCAGGTCTTTCTCGGCCTCTAGGGACTGCACAACGGCATCGAGCAGGGACTTGAGCTTTCGGGCATGTTCCAGCCCTTGCTTGTCGCGGGTGAGGTCGATTGATCCGTAGACGGCCACACAGTCGGAGCCATTCTCGACCTGGAGGTCTCCGATCTGTGTGGCCCCGGTATCATCGGCGTACGGCTTGATCATCGCATCAACTCCTTCAGAAACTTCAGGACGTTGCTCTCAGAGAAGCCCGGCTCGTCTTTTTTCCGTCCTCTCCCCGGCGCGCGGGGCTCAGGCAGCGACATCGGCGATGCCTTGGCCTCGGCGGAGATACTGGGGAAGACCGCAATGCCGGTGACATCCTCCAACTCAGCAATGGAGATCCGCTGGTACTCGTTCCCCGACGCATTGGGCACGAGATAGGCGGCAGCCTCACGGCGGCGTGGGTCGTAGATGGCTTTGAAGACGTGCGTGGGCACCAGGACCCGGCCGCCGATGCGCTGGAGGTTGGAGCCTTGGAAGACGGGACCGGTCACGACATAGACCTCGCCGCGGGTGTTCCCAAGATGCCGCGTCGCACCTTCGATGGCACTCCAGATCCCGCGGTTGCTCTCTCCAACCTGGGGGATCATGTTCGCCAGGGAGAAGCTCTCATGCTGTGCTTTCGGCGTCGGCATGTCACCGTTCGGCGCCATGTGCCCGCGGTCGAATCCGGAGCGCTTGTAGTCGGCCAGTTCCGCCCGCTCGTCCCGTGGCAGGGCCGTCTCGGCGTGAAAGGCGCTCGCCTCGGGGCGCTCGAGGTTCTTCGCCGCTACGACGCTGTCCCGGGTCAGGTGCTCGACTGCATAAAGCGGGGTGCGCGTCACGCCGGAATGCAGAACGGCGAACGCTGAGTAGCAGAGCTCCCGCGTCTTGGCTGCCAGCTTCGGATTGATCAGGTCCGGCGCCACGGCCCCGGCATAGTGGGCCGGGCATGCCGTTGCCGCGGCATCGGCCGTAGCCGGAATGGTGAACAGAACGAGCGCCGGAAGCGCGCAGGCAACCGTCCATCGGGCAATGGCATGTGGTCCGCGAGGCATATCTTCTCCATTCCCCGAACAGGCTGAAGCTACGACAGCTTGCGGACGGATGTCACGTGAGCCGAAGATCGAGAGCTACCAGAGGATTCGTCGGCTCTAAACAGCTGCTCACTCACCTGGAAGAACTGAGAAATCCATGGGCGCCGCGAGCGTCCAGGTTCGGCCGCGGTGCTCCAGGATACCCCGGACGCTGATGAACCTCCCGGCCTTGTGTGCCTCGACGGCGCTCAGGTAGTCCTCTGGAGCCAGGTAGATGCGGACCCTGATTAGGCCGTGGTCCTGGCTGTCCCAGTTGACGATGATCTCACGGTCCGAGTTGTTCTGAAGGAGGTCCGCGGGATTCCCTTCGGTCTCCAGAGTCCTGATCCGACCCACGACATGGGCGGGGCGCTTAACCTCGTCGGCGCGCAGGGTCCTGGCTGCGGCTCGAAGTAGGTCCACGTGACGGATTTCAATGGAGAACTCCGACCGGTCCTGTAGTCCGTCAGGGGCCTGCCATTCCGGGGAGAGATCGATCCCGATCCTGAGCTTAGCGAGCCCGGTCCGCTCCACCAAGTCAACCAAGTCATCGCACATGTTCGCGCTGAGACCTGCCTGATACTCCTGGGTGATGGGTGACGGATCATCCTGCTTTGCAGCCCGTTGCACTGCGTCAAGGCCGCGCGCGAGCCTCTGCACGACCCGCCTGGCAAAAGGAACCTCCTGCGGGACACCCGCCATCGTCGGTTCGTCGTTCAGGCCTACGGGGGATTCGACGACGAAGCCGAAGCTGCCTCGGAAGGTGTGCCCGAAGCGGCATCGGCTCGCGTAATCGGATGCTTCTTTCCGGGTCCGGCCGAAATACTTGCCGGGAGCTAACTCCGTGGTGGCGGTGCTGCCGAGGAGCGCCCTCATGCTCTCGATGAACTCCGCGGCGAGCTTGAGCTCGATCGTGTCCTGGCGGACATATTCGTCGGGTACTCTGCTCCTGATGATGTCGAACGCGATGGAGCGGATGTCCATCGCAAGGTCGACGAGCGGGCGCTCCTCAAGCTGAGACAGTGTCTCTAGCGCTGCTCTGATGCTCGGCAACGCACGTTCCCTGTCCATCGCCGTGGGCACGACGATCTCGATCTCGTCGTCCCCGCCCTCCGCCGGGAGCGTGAAGAGGACAAGTTTGCGTTCAGTGAAGCTCCGCGCAGTCCAGCCGTGCATGGCCAAGTACCGTCTCAAGACGTCTGCGGATATGTCCCGGATGCCTTCGGTGTCCTGGGTCATCGTCACAACCCCAAGCGCCTGAACCGCTCATGGTCCAGTATGGCGTTCAGACTCTCCACGGTCAGCAGGTTCGTTCGCGGGATCCGAATGCGCTTCGTTTCCACGTTATCCGTAGGCGCTCCCACCAGTCGCTCCCAGTAGCAGCAGCGCCGAAGCTCCAGCCGATCCTCCTGGAATACAAGCCATTCAGCCTCGTCCTTGGGCAGGCAGAGGAGGATGAGAACGGCGCCTATCTCTGCCGGTTCACGCCCGACCAAGTCGTTGTAGGTCTTTGCCTCAAGATCGTAGACGACGAACCCGCCGTCATGTTCCCAGTCGGTCGTTGCCTTCAGCTGGAAATCGAGAGGGAATCCGGAATCGTTCCGGCGCCCGTTGCGGATCTTCACCGGCCGGAACTGCCCGTCGAAGCCGTAGTCGAACGCGCTGCCCAGGTTGAAGTTCACGCCCGCGCGCCCTGCGACGGCGTGGATGAAGGCCCGGCTAAGGCACTCTTGCGTATGCTGCTTCGTGATCACGGGAAATCGTCGAGCAAGGTGACCGTAGGCTTGTCATAACCCACCATGGGTCGCTCGACAAATGGAGAGTTCGCGTCATAGCTGTCCGCGCGTCGGGCCATCGGGATCCACGTCTCCATCACCCCCCGACCCGCCTCACGAGGCCACCGACTGTTTCACCGATCCGGCATCCTTTCCCAAGGCAGCCCAGCCGATCCATGATGGAGGAGTTACCCTATGCGGGGACCGGCCGCCGGGCCAGCCTCAGGGCGTCGTAGAGAAGCGCGAAGATCGCGTCGGCCTGGGCGTGCGCGTTCTCGAGCAGAAGCCTCTCCACGTGCCCGGAGAAGGCGGTGACGTCGAATTTCGCCTTCGGCGACGAGGCCGCGTTCGCCCGGATGGCCCCGACGAGCCTGTCTACGAGCTTGCTTTCGTCATCGTCGCAAGCAACCCCGTCGAAGGCGGGGTTCACGGTGATCCAGTCCCAGTCCACGCGGGCATGCTGGCGGCCGGTCCTCACGTAGACGTAGGGAATGCCTCGCCGTTGGCACTCCCCGTGCCAAGCGTCGAGGGCCGGGCGGTCGCCGTCCTTGAACACCGCCCAGATCCGGTCCGGGAGATTGGGCGAGCGGGCGAGAGCATCAAGCGCCGGGAGCGTCGCGACCCGATGGCCGAGGTCGGCCAACCGCGCGGCGAAGGCGGCCTGATCGACGGTGGCGAGGGGTGGCATCTCAGCGCCGTTCTCCCGCGTGCGGGTGGCAAGCGTGATGCCCGTGCGGCTGCCAAGGGCAGCGGCCAGGGCCTCGGAGAGGTGCGAGGAGCCCACAGCGGGAAGGTCCGCCCGCAGGGAGCGCTTGAAAAAGGCGAGGTTGTCGTTCGTGAGGGCAAGCAGGGCCATCTCGGATCCTAACGCTCGGTCGATGTCCGCCGATTACGCATCGACCGCGTGGGGATCGCGGCGGCTCACGAACCGTCCTCTTTAACCCGGCGGCAGGTCTGGTGGGACAACCGTACGCACGGTAGCAAACAGCTCCGGCCCATGCAATCGCAATGGCTGATCGCCAACAACCGTTGCATGAATTCAATGGGCCGCATCATCCGGCGGAGCGCCGTGGACAGCAGGCTTTCACGAAGGCGCCCATAGGGAAGCCACAGACGATAACGCGGTGTCCCCAAAACCCAGGGCTTGTGTAGGACACCGTTCGACCGGGCCAGTTCAGGCGCTTAGAAGCTCCCGCTCTCGGATGTATGCGATGACGGGCAGGAGGCTCTTGGCCTGGGGATTGCCGTGGGGGCCGAGATGGTTGATCGAGAAAATCTCATCAGCCCGCAACCCGCGCCTCCCCACCTGCATCTGATGCTTCGACGGCGGGTGGGCACCGGCGCAGAGCCGGAAGCTCGTTCACCGGGGCGAGAGACGACCGCGCTCGGAAGCATTTTTCAACAGCTTTTCATTCAAAACAATGGCTTAACGGACTTTCAAGCGCCAGAATAAAAGAGAGATAACGGAACCCCGGGGCGCCGCACGGGCAGGCTTCGCCTACGCCCATCCCGGTCTGCGATGTTCCCTGCCAAGCCGAGCCAGTGGCTCACTCCCGTTCCCGGCTGATCGCCCTCCGGATTGGCGGAAGCTGGAGTCCCACGTCGGCGCGGGAGGCAGGCACTGCCGAACAGTCTTTTATTCTGGCGCTTTTTTTTCCGGCAATCCATTGATAAATATGGATTCTGTCTCTTATACACATCTGACGCTGCCGACGATTATACGC
>NZ_JAUQTX010000186.1:0-13987 GCF_059803775.1 Azospirillum sp. UFLA03-27
GCGTATAATCGTCGGCAGCGTCAGATGTGTATAAGAGACAGCCTCCCCCGCTCCGCAGGGGAGGGCTTAAATCTCCTCCCCCTGCGAAAGCGGGGGGGAGGTCGGGAGGGGGGCATCAACGCAACGACGTCCCCAACGCCAAACACCCGCCCGGATCGCTCCGGGCGGGTGTTTGGTTCAGGCGTACCGAACGGAAGGGCGCCGGATTACTCCGCGGCGGCCTTCGTGTTGTTCATGCCGCGGCCGGTCGTGCGCTCGGCGATACGGGCCGACTTGCCGCGACGGTCGCGCAGATAGTACAGCTTGGCGCGGCGGACGGCGCCCTTGCGGACCAGCTCGATCGACTCCAGACGCGGGGAGTAGAGCGGGAATACGCGCTCCACACCCTCGCCGTAGCTGATCTTGCGGACGGTGAAGGACGAGTTCACGCCGGCGTTCCGGCGGGCGATCACGACGCCCTCGTAAGCCTGGACACGCTCGCGCGTGCCCTCGACCACCTTCACGTTCACGCGGACGGTGTCGCCCGGCGAGAACACGGGAATGGTCTTGCCGCCGAGGGCCTTCTCGATCTGCTCCTGCTCGAGCTGCTGCAACAGGTTCATGACACTACCCCTTTCCATCGGTGCGCCTCGCGGCGGACCGTCACTCTGGTTTCGGGCCGCGCCGGCGACCCCGTTTTCCAATCTGACCCTCGGCCTTCCTGCCCGCCTCGTAGCGGTCCCACAGGTCCGGTCGCCGGGCCTGCGTGATCCGCTCCGCCTCGGCGAGCCGCCAGGCGCGAACCTTCTCGTGGTGGCCGGACAACAGAATGTCCGGGACCGACCGTTCCACACCCTGCCCGTCGGTCCAGACCGCGGGCCGGGTGTAGTGGGGGTATTCGAGCAACCCCCGTTCGAAACTTTCCTCGCCCGCCGTCTCCACATTGCCCATGACACCGGGGAGCAAGCGCACCACGGCGTCGATCAGGCACAGGGCGGCGGTCTCGCCGCCGGACAGCACGAAATCCCCGAGGCTGACCTCCTCAAGGCCGTGCGCGTCCAGCACCCGCTCATCCACCCCTTCGTACCGGCCGCAGAGCAGGGTGACCACCGGGGTGGCCGCCAGCTCCTTGACCAGCTCCTGGTCGAGCACCCGTCCGCGAGGCGACAGGTAGATCGCCCGTCCGCGTCCAGGAGTGCCCGGAGGACCCGCCGTCGCGGTCAGAGCCGCGTCCAGCACGTCGGGCCGCATGACCATGCCGGCCCCTCCGCCGAAGGGGGTGTCGTCGACGGAGCGGTGTTTATCGCGCGCGAACGAGCGAATGTCCACTGATTCCAACGCCCAGACTCCATTTTCCAGCGCCTTTCCCGCGAGGCTGAGCCCCAGCGGACCCGGAAACATCTCCGGGAACAGCGTCAGAACCTTGGCCGTCCAGACAAGAGAACCGGAAGCGCCGTGATTCACGGGCGGGTTCCCTTGTTTTCAACGTCGTCTTCAGCGACACCCGCGCCCTCCGGCGCGTCCTCTCCGTCCTTTTCCGCCTCGCCTTCGCGCGCTTCGATGACCGCGGGAAGATCGACCACGACGCGGCCTCCCTTCACATCGACCACCGGAACGCAGGCGCGGGTGAAGGGCAGCATCTCCAGCGGCCCCGATTCCGTGCGGATCTCCAGCACGTCACCGGCTCCGAAGTCGTACAGCGCCTTCACCCTGCCCCAGACGGTGCCGTCAGCGAGTTCCGCACGCAGGCCGATCAGGTCGGCGTGGTAGAACTCGTCCTCGTCCTCCGTCTCGGGCAGGGCGGAACGGTCCACATAGAGCCGGACACCGGTCAGCTCCTGCGCCTGTTCGCGCGTGGCGACGCCATCGACGCGGACCAGGAACAGGTCCTTCATGGTGCCCTGAAGCGTCAGCGCGAAGCGCCGGGCGCCCCGCTCGTCCGAGAGGGGGCCGTAGGACGCCACGGCTTGCGCATCCTCGGTGAAGCTTTTCACCTTCACGAGGCCGCGGACGCCGTGCGCCCCGGCGAATTGGCCGACGCAGACTTTTGTGGACATGGCTTGAGCGTGTGCGTTGCGGGCTCGCTGCCCCCACCCTGACCCTCCCCTGCGAAGCGGGGGAGGGTCAGGGTGGGGGCGAGGAGCGTTCCCTTTATCAGCCCTCGGCGGCGGCCTTGGCGGCGGCCTCGGCCTTCAGACGCTCCTGCGCCTTGGCCTTCGGGGCGGACTTCTTCGGGGTCTCGCGGATTTCCGGCTTGGCGATCAGGCCGGCGTTCGCCAGGAACAGGGCGACGCGGTCCGTCGGCTGGCCGCCGACCGACAGCCAATGCTTGGCGCGCTCGGCGTCCAGGACGATGCGCTGCTCGTGCTCACGCGGCAGCATCGGGTTGTAGGTGCCGATCTTCTCGATGAAGCGGCCGTCGCGCGGGCTGCGGGCGTCGGCGACGACGATCGAGTAGAACGGGCGCTTCTTGGCGCCGCCACGGGCGAGACGGATCTTCAGGGACATGGGACAGTCGCTTCCTTGGTGTAGTCGCTTGGTGTGCGGTTGAAGGTGATCGCGCTCATCGCGCGTTGCGGTCGCCGGGGATCAGTTCGGTCCCCGGAAATTCTTCGGCAGGAGGCTCTGCAGCCCGTGGCGCATCAGCCCTTTCTGCCCCAGCTTCTGGACCTGCTTCATCATGCCGCGCATGGTGTCGTACTGCTTGAGCAGCTTGTTCACCTCCTGCACGCTGGTGCCGGAGCCGGCGGCGATGCGCTTGCGGCGCGACGCCTTGATGAGTTCGGGGTGCTTGCGCTCCTTCTTCGTCATCGAGGAGATGATCGCCTCCTGGCGTTTGATCACCCCGTCGTCGATGTTCGCGTCCTTGAGCTGGTTCTTGATCTTGCCGATGCCCGGCAGCATGCCCATCAGGCCGGACATGCCGCCCATCTTGCGCAGTTGCTTGAGCTGGGAGGCCATGTCGTCGAGGTCGAAGCCCTGGCCCTTCTCCATCTTGCGGGCGAGCTTCTCGGCCTCTTCCTTGTCGATGCTCTCGGCGGCCTTTTCGACCAGCGACACGACGTCGCCCATGCCGAGGATGCGGCCGGCGATGCGGTCGGGGTGGAAGGCCTCCAGGGCGTCGATCTTCTCGCCCATGCCCAGCAGCTTGATCGGCTTGCCGGTGATCTGGCGCATCGACAGGGCGGCACCGCCGCGGGCGTCGCCGTCCACGCGGGTCAGCATGATACCGGTGATGCCGACCTTGTCGTTGAAGTTGGTGGCGACCGTCACCGCGTCCTGGCCGGTCATGGCGTCGGCGACCAGCAGCGTCTCCGCCGGCTTGGTCGCGTCGCGCACGGCCGCGACCTCGGCCATCAACTCCTCGTCGATGGACAGGCGGCCGGCGGTGTCGAGCATGACCACGTCGTAGCCTTCGCGCCGGCCGGTCTCGATGGCGCGGCGGGCAATGGCGACGGGGTCCTGGCCGGGCACGATCGGCAGCGTTGCGACGCCGGTCTGCTCGCCGAGGACCTTCAGCTGCTCCTGGGCCGCCGGACGGCGCACGTCCAGCGAGGCCATCAGGACCTTCTTGCGGTCCCGGTTCTTCAGGCGCAGCGCGATCTTGGCGGTGCTGGTGGTCTTGCCCGAGCCCTGCAGGCCGACCATCAGGATCGGCACGGGGGCGGCGGCGTTGAGGTTGATCTCCTCGCCCTGCCCCAGCATCTCCACGAGGTTGTCGTGGACGATCTTGATGACCTGCTGGCCGGGGGTGATCGAGCGCAGGACCTCCTGGCCGATCGCGCGTTCCTTGACCTGGTTGACGAACTGCTTGACCACCGGCAGGGCGACGTCGGCCTCCAGCAACGCCACGCGCACCTCGCGCAGCGCGGCGTTGACGTCCTCCTCGCTCAGCGCGCCGCGGCGGCGCAGCTTGTCGAAGATGTCGCCCAGGCGTCCGGTCAGGCCATCGAACATGGGTCAGCGGTCCTCAGTTTCGGTCTCCATCCGCTCGAACGCGATCGGCTCAAGCACAAACGAGCCAGTGCGCGAAACTCGCGGACTGGCGGAGGTCCCCGGCACGCAGGCCGATGGTACCCGGTCGATGGCTCGACGGATGCAGGTCGGCGGACCATACGCATCGTGGGGGGCGGAGTCAACAACCCAACAACCACGCCCCGCTGGACCCTCTTGCGCAATGCCCCGCGAAGGGCCACTATTTCCTTACACAACCAAGGGCTTTGCGGCCCGGGAACAGCGCCCGCGATAGAACGCATTCGAGGCGTACTTGAATAAAGCGTTAGCGATTGTTAACTTTTTCTTCGCGGCTCCCCTTTAGAGTGTGCCGCGACTCCAACCCGGGATTTCCCTGATGCCCCCCGCGCAAGGCTTCGGAACGAACACGCCGCGCACGAAGCTGACGCAGAGTCAGCTGAACACGATCCTGCTCCGGCATCAGGCTTTCCGGAAAAGCCAGCCGGGCGGTGTGCGCGCGAACCTGAAGATGCGCGACCTGTCGCATCTGGACCTGTCCGGCATCGACCTGTCCGACGCCGACCTGTCCGGGGCGAAGCTGTTCAGCGCCCGGCTGACCCGGGCCAATTTGACCAACGCGAACCTCTACGCCGCCGACCTGCGGCTGGCGAACCTGGAGAAGGCCGACCTGCGCCGCGCCGACCTGCGCGGCGCCTGCCTGCGTGGCGCCGTGCTGTCGGAAGCCATGCTGGTCGAGGTGGACCTGCGCGACGGCACGCTGCTGCATTACAGCCCGTCGGGCGAGATGATGCCGCACAACTTCGAGGACTCCGTCCTGACCTCGGAGCTGACAGCGGCGGTCATCCGCGGCGCCGACCTGTCGCGGGCCAAGGTGGCGAACGCCTTCGTCATGCAGACCGACCTGACCGACGCGATCCTGCGCGGCACCAAGTTCATGCGGGCCAATCTGACCAACTCCAACCTGACGGGCTGCGACCTGACCGACGCCGACCTGTCGGAGGCCAACCTGTCCGGCGCCCGGCTGTCCGGCGCGGTGATGACCAATTGCGCCATCGGGCGCGCCAACTTCACCAACGCCAACCTGATCGGCGCCATTCTGGACGCGGCCCAGCTCCGCTCGCCCAACCTGTCCGCCGCGGTGATGGCGAAGGTTCTGGAGAATCCGGACGACGACCTGCGCGACATCCTGACCCTGCACGTCTCCTGGATCGACAGCGGCGGCAAGGAAGGCAAGCGCGCCGACCTCTCCTCGCTCGACCTGTCGGGGCGCAACCTCGACGGCATCAACCTGTCGGCCGGCATCTTGCAATGCATCACGCTGCGCGGCGCGTCGATGATGGGCACCTCGCTGGCCATCGCCGACCTGTCGCTGTCGGACCTGCGCAAGGTGAACTTCACCAAGGCCGACCTGCGCGGCGTCAATTTCGAGCGCGCGACCCTGACCGGCGCCAACCTGACCGAGGCCCAACTCGGGCCCGTGCACATCCAAGGGTCGAGCAGCCACGTCTGGCGGGCCAACCTGCAGCGCGCCCGCATGGGCATGGCCGTTCTGAAGGACGCCGACCTGCGAAAGGTGAACCTGTCCGGCGCCAACCTCGCCGGGGCGGACCTGCGCGGCGCCAACCTGAGCGAGGCCGACCTGACCGGCACCGACCTGACCGGCGCGGACCTCGACGGGACGGTGCTGGACGGCACCAGCCTGACCGACGCCATCGGGATCGAGGAGATGACCGGGACCTGATCCTTTCCCGGACTCTAGGACCGCCGCTGCGTCCAGGGACCGGAGCGGTAGGCGGTGCGGACGTGGTTGATCAGCAGGTTGCGCGCGTCGATCAGCTGGGCCATGCGGTCGCGGCAGGCGACCACCCCGGTGTCCGGGTGATAGACCGGGGCCAGCTCGCGGAAGCGCTTCACCACCCGGTCCTCGTCGAAGCACCATTCATTGACGAAGCCGAACATCTGCGCGGCGTCGCGCACCTGGGTCAGCTTGCCGTCCAGCGGGCGGAAGGACACCCGCTCCAGCGCGTGGGCCAGCGCCTTGTTGCGGTAGGTCAGCGTTTCCACGGCACCCTCCAGCCGCCCCGCCTCCTCGGCGGGCATCAGCCGGCAGCCGGGTTCGGCCAGTGCCAGCGCCGCCGCCAGCGCCCGGCGGATCGCCGCGTCGCTGTGGCCGGGCGGCAGCCGCAGGTCCAGCACCGCCCGCTCCGCGCCCTCGTCCGGTGCCCCCGGGTCCGACCTGCGGTCGGGCGCCAGCAGCAGCGCGGCGGCGGCGAGCGCCGACAGATCGGTTCCGCGCTTGGCGGCCAGACGGACCGCCGCCGCTGCGAAAGTGGGAGCACAGGAAACCCGGTAGGGGATGGCGGGCGGAACGCCGACGCTCCTGGCCGCCGGGAAGAACCCGGCGTCCGCTTCGGTCAGCGCGGCGAAGGGATAGCCATCCGGAGCGGTCATGAGGGGCACCAACGCGTCGTGCGTGTGGCGCGACTCTAACGCAATCCCTGGATTCCGCGCAACGGCCCACCCCGTCGCAGGAGGTGTAACGCGCAACGCGTCATCCCCTGCCTGTCCGCGCTAGCACAGCCGCGCCCGTCTGGTCGGTCAGCGGTGCATCATCGCCGGTTTGGCCGGCAGCTTCTGCAGCATGTCCTCGATGTAGGCCTCGTCGCTCTTGCCCGACATGGCGGCGAAGCCCTTCAGCATTTGACTGCCGAAACTGAAGACGCCGGTCAGGTCGATCTTCCACGCCCCGCCCTCGCGCACGAAGTCGGCGGGAACCAGCGCCGGGCGGTTGTCGACCATCAGCAGGGCGGAGGCGCGGTCGCCGCGCACCCGCACTGGGCCGAGCCCGCTGCTGCCGATGACGTTGGGGCCGAGCCAGCCGTTCTTCATGCCGTGATCGGCCAGTTCGCCGAGCGACATACGGCGCAGGTCGGCCGGGCTGACATAGCGGCGCAAGCCCATGGCGGCGAACTTCTCCGCCGGCTCCAGCTTGGCGAGTCCGGAGTCGTTGCCGCTGCGGGCGACGCCGCGCACCTGCTCCAGCTTGTCGACCGACGCGCGGGACAGCAGCGGGACGACCGCCGCGCCGCGCTTCTGCGCCAGGGCGGAGCGGGCGCTTTCGAAGACCGCCGTGACCTCCCGCTCCTCCGGGGAGGCGGGAGGCGGGGCGGCGGCAGCGGGAAGGGAGAAGACGGGAAGGGAAAGACCGAGGAACAACAGCAGCAGGGCCAGGGCGCGCATGAACGGGTCCGTGTGGTGGCGCGGCGTCAGACTTTCTCCTCGACCCCGAAGAAGGCGAGCTGCCAGCGCATCTCGTCGTCGGACATCGGGTAAAGGACGCCTTCCTTTGCCATAAGCGCCGTTTTTGGCGGAATCTGGGCGATGCGCAATTGCACCTGCCGGGCGAAGCGCATCGACAGGCCGCAGCGCCACACCAGGGAGGTGACGGCGCGCGGGGCGTGGGTGCCGATGATGCGGTCGATGATCGGCATGGGAAGCTGCGCCAGTTCGCTCAGCCCGGCCAGGACGAAGGCGCGGTCGCCCTCCGCCAGCGCGCCTTCCAGCAGCTTCTCCGTCAGCTTGCCTTCCTTGTTCAGCCGGGCCGCCTTGTCGGACGGGCGTTCGGCCGCCTTGTCCTTGTCGCCCGGCAGATGGCCAAGCTCCTCCTCCCCGAAATCGACGAGGCCGCGGGCCACGCCGGCTCCACCGCCGCCGTTGCCCCCGGCCCCGCGGTTGACGCGCGCCCGCACGCCCTCGGCCAGGGCGCGGGCGGCGGCGGGGTCGAGGTCGGTGCGCTCCCGCAGGACCTTCAGAAGGTTGTCGGCGACGAAGCTCGCCAGACGCGCAACGGCACGGGCGGGCAGGCGCGGCCGGCGCACCAGCGGGGCGTGCCAGGGCTCATGCTGCGGCGCCTGATCGAGGATGCGGTCGAGCGTCTCCTCGCGGATCTGGGCCGAGGGATTGGCGAGCAGGGCGGTCATCGCCGCCTCGTCGTCGGACCGCGCGATGGCGTCGGCGACGGACGCGGAGATCTGCTTGCGCCCGGCGATCGCCGACAGGGCGCCGGCCACCGGCCCGCGCATGATGATGTCGGCCAGATCCTCGTCGGTCAGGATCGGCGAGAATTGCAGGACCGGAGCGCAGACCGACAGCTCCACGTCGCGGGCCAGCGTGTTGATGACGCCGTGCGGCGCGCCGGGCAGCTCCTTCAGCGCCTCCGACAGGATGCCGCGCACCTCCGTCGCCTGATCGCGGGCCAGCGCCTCCAGGCACTCCAGCGTCAGCCGCTCGATCTGCGACGCTTGGTCGGCGGACAGGTCGGGCAGCAGCCGGGCGACCTTCTGCGCCAGGGCGCCGCGCACCGCGACCTCCCGGTCGGTGGCCAGCATCAGGTCCGCCTGCCGCGGCGTGCCGGCGTTGGTGGCGATGGCCTCACGCACCTCCGCCGCCGCGTCGGCGGCCAGGAAATAGAGCAGCTCCGGCCGGGTCTCGGGCGACGCGGCGACGCGGCGGCGCACCGCCGGGTCGGCGCTGCGCGCCATCTGCTTGGCCGCCTCGTAATCGGCGGGGTCGAGAAGCTGGGGATCGGCGTGGTCGCCGCGGATGGTCATAGCGACGCCTCCGCCACGGCAGAGCTTTCCCCCCTGGGAGCCGGAGCGACGGCGTAATGGCCTTTCCCGCGCTTCTTGGCGTCGTACATCGCCGAGTCGGCGCGATCGGTCAGCTCCTGCACGGTCTCGCGCCCCACCCGGTGCACGGCGATGCCGATGGACAGGCCCAGCGGCTTGTCCGGACCGGCGGAGAGATGGCGCAGCGCGACCATCCCGGCCAGCAGCCGTTCGGCCACCACCACTGCCTGCTCCTCGTCGGTACGGCCCAGCCACAGGACGAACTCGTCGCCGCCCAGCCGCCCCGGCAGGTCGCCGGGCCGGACGCCTTTGGTCAGCAGCCCGCCGATGGCCTTCAGGACGGCGTCGCCCTGCTGATGCCCATGCAGGTCGTTCACGGCCTTGAAATTGTCGAGGTCCACGTAGAGCAGCGCGGACGGCCCTGTGTCCGAACGGCCGAGCACCTCGTCCAGCCGCTCGAAGAAGGTGCGGCGGTTGAACAGGCCGGTCAGCCCGTCGCGCTCCGACAGACGGCGCAGCCGCTCCTGATAGGCCAGATGCGCGTGGGCGATGCCGATGTGGTCGGCCACGCCGGACAGCAGCATCCGGTCCTCGTCGTCCCACGGATCGGAATCGTCACCGCGCCAGATCACCACGGCGCCGTTCACCGCCTGACGGTGTTCCGTCCGGGCGGCCAACAGCCGGTTCGCCCCCAGGGTCAGCTCATGCGGGTCCTCGCTGCCGGCGATCTCCTCCAGAACGGGGCGCGACAGGTCGGAGAGCAGTTCCTCCGGGATCTCCGCGGCGAAATCGGCGGCGGGACGCAGAGCGCCCGTTTCCGTCGCGCGGTAGATGCGGCAGCCGTCGGCGCCCAGCGCACGCGCGGTTTCCACCGCGGCGACGTGCAGCGCCTTCTGGGCGTCGAGCTGGTCGCGCAACGTGTGGACGATGTGGGCGAGCATCTTTTCGCGGTTGCGCACCCGTGCCAGCTCGGCGGAACGCAGCACCTGCTCCGTCGTTTCGCGGCAGACGCCGCGCGCCCCCATCCATTCTCCCTGCGGGCCGAACAGCGGCACCGCCGACACCACGAAACAGGCGGGCAGATCGTCCACCCGCTTCAGCCACAGCTCCGCCTGATCGACGGGACGGTGGCTGTCGAACGGCAACGGCAGGTCGCCCCACTCGGTCACCGCCAGATCCTTGGGGTTGCGACCAATCAACGCATCCGAGCTGTAGCCCAGCGCGCCCTTGGGCGTGACGAACACGAATCGGCCATCGCTGCCTGTTTCCCAGGCAAAATCGCTCGAAACCTCGACGAGATCCTTGTAGCGGCGGCGCGACTCGATCAGCGTCTGGCGGAGCTGCCGCTCCAGCGTGGCGTCGCGTCCAAGCAGCAGGATGTCCCCGTCGGGCAGCGGGGTGGCGGCCCATTCAACGATCATCACGCCACGCGGCAACTCCACGGGAAGGGAGCGCAGGCCCGGCGCGACGCTGCACGTCGCCAGCCACCCCTGGATGTCCGCGAGCCAGCGTCCGCCGGCGGACAGCAGCTCGTCCGCGGCGGCGTTCGCGGCGGCAACCGCGTGAGCGGAATCCAACCGGATCGCCGGACCGGGGAATGCGGCCAGGAGCGTGGGGGTAAGGATGGCGCCGGGCGGGTTGGCCGGCGGAACTTCGGACATTGGGTCTGCGGACACGGTGCGAACCTGAGACTGCGCGGGGCGGAGTATACCGGAAAAATGCGTTTCCTGGCCGAATCTTTCTTCAAGCGGTCCGGGCACCTGCCATACGCAACCACTCATTGAACGCACCGCCGCTCCGGAGCGGAAACGGGCCATGCGGCGAAGCGGCTTGCGGGCGGACCGGCGAAGCCCCATTGTTCAGGCCATGATGGCTTCCCTTCGCGACACCGGGGTCTGGATCTTCGACCTCGACAACACCCTCTATCCCGCTTCCTGCAACCTGTTCGCCCAGGTGGACCGGCGCATCGGCGATTTCATCGCCGGGCATTTCGGCATCACCTACGACGAGGCGCGCGTCATGCAGAAGCGCTTCTTCCGGGAGCACGGGACGACGCTGCGTGGCCTGATGGTGGAGCACGACGTCGATCCGGTGCCCTTCCTGGATTACGTCCACGACATCGACGTCAGCCCGGTGGCACCCTGCCCCAGCATGGCGGACGCGCTCAACCGGCTGCCGGGGCGCAAAATCATCTACACCAACGGCTCCGTCCGCCACGCCGAGAACGTGACTCGGCAGCTGGGCATCGACGGCTGCTTCGAGGCGACCTTCGGCATTGTCGAGGCCGGCTACGTGCCCAAGCCCGATCCGCGCCCCTACGACATCCTGGTGGATCACTACGGCATCGACCCCGCCCGCGCCTGCATGGTGGAGGACATCGCCCGCAACCTCGTCCCCGCCCACGCCCTGGGCATGACGACGGTGTGGGTGCGCAGCGAAGCCGACTGGTCCCGCCCCGACGGGGGCGGAGTCGGCACCGGCAGCCACATCGACCACACCGTGGACGACCTGCCGGCCTGGCTGGAGGAGATCGCGGGCGGAGCGGTGGCCGCAAGGCCCCGCCTTCCCCCCGTAGGAACCCTTTAAGAACCCATTGAGAACAAGGCAACGTTGACAAGGCGGCGCGGCGCGGCCCATGTTCCGAACCCTCGAACAGACAGCCCAGCGAATGCCGCCATGAGCCACGCCAGCCTCGAATCCGCCGTCAACGCCGCGTGGGAAACCCGCGACACCCTGAATGTTTCGACCAAGGGCGCCGTCCGCGACGCCGTGGAGGAGGCCCTGTCCGGCCTCGACTCCGGCGACCTGCGCGTCGCGCAGAAGACGGACGCCGGCTGGGTCGTGAACCAGTGGTTGAAGAAGGCGGTCCTGCTGTCCTTCCGCCTGAACGCCAACGAGACGATCCCCGGCGCGCCGGGTGGCGCCTCCTGGTACGACAAGGTGCCGCCGAAGTTCGAAGGGTGGTCCGAGGCCCAGTTCCAGGCCGCCGGCTTCCGCGCCGTTCCGGGCGCGGTCGTCCGCCGCTCCGCCTACGTCGCGCCGAACGTCATCCTGATGCCCAGCTTCGTCAACGTCGGCGCCTATGTCGACAGCGGCACCATGGTGGACACCTGGGTCACCGTCGGTTCCTGCGCGCAGATCGGCCGGAACGTCCACCTGTCGGGCGGCGTCGGCATCGGCGGCGTGCTCGAGCCGCTCCAGGCCAACCCGGTCATCATCGAGGACGATTGCTTCGTCGGCGCCCGCTCCGAGGTGGTCGAGGGCGTGATCGTGGAGCGCGGCGCCGTGCTGTCCATGGGCGTCTTCATCAGCGCCTCGACCAAGATCATCGACCGCAACACCGGCGAGGTCTTCGTCGGCCGCGTCCCGGCCTACTCCGTCGTGGTGCCGGGCACCCTGCCGGGCAAGCCGCTGCCCGACGGCACGCCGGGCCCGGGCCTCTATTGCGCCGTGATCGTGAAGCGCGTGGACGAGCAGACCCGCGCCAAGACCTCCATCAACGACCTGCTGCGCGACTGACGCCGGGGAAGACGCCACGATGACCACCGCCGTTCCCTCCTTCGACCCCTGCGATCCCGTCGCGGTGGCGCAGGCCCTGATCCGCTGCCCCAGCGTGACGCCCGAGGACGGCGGCGCTCTGGGCGTCCTGGAGGCGGCGCTGGCGCCGCTGGGCTTCGTCTGCCACCGCCTGCGGTTCGAGGAGGAGGGCACGGCGCCGGTGGACAACCTCTACGCCCGTCTGGGCACGGAGGGGCCGAACTTCTGCTTCGCCGGGCACACCGACGTGGTGCCCCCCGGCGAGCTGAAGGGCTGGTCCATCGATCCCTTCGCCGCGGAGATCCACAACGGCCGCCTCTACGGCCGGGGTGCGGTGGACATGAAGGGGGCGATCGCCGCCTTCGTCGCCGCCGCGGCCCGCCATGTGAAGGTTGCCAAAGACACGGGCAATGCGCCGAAGGGCTCGATCAGCCTGCTGATCACGGGGGACGAGGAAGGGGTCGCCATCAACGGCACCCGCAAGGTGCTGGACTGGATGAAGGCCAAGGGCGAAACGCTCGACGCCTGCGTGGTCGGGGAGCCGACCAACCCCAAGGCGCTGGGCGACATGATCAAGATCGGGCGGCGCGGCAGCATGACCGCCTTCCTGACCGTCCACGGCGCGCAGGGGCACGTCGCCTACCCGCATCTGGCCGACAACCCGCTGCCCCGGCTGGCCCGCATGCTGGCCGCCATCACGGCCGAGCCGCTGGACGCGGGCACCCCGCATTTCCAGCCGTCGAACCTGGAACTGACCACCATCGACGTCGGCAACCCGGCGCACAACGTCATCCCGGCGCAGGGCAAGGCGACGCTGAACATCCGCTTCAACGACCTGCACACCGCCGACACGTTGCTGGTGTGGCTGCGCGAGCGGCTCGACCGGGTGGGCGGCTCCTACGAGCTGGGCCATTTCGTGTCGGGCGACAGCTTCCTGACCCCACCCGGCCCGCTGACCGAGCTGGTGGCGGACGCCGCGGAGCGCGTCACCGGGCGCCGTCCCGAATATTCGACGACCGGCGGCACGTCGGACGCCCGCTTCATCAAGAATTTCTGCCCGGTGGTCGAGTTCGGCCTCGTCGGGCAGACGATGCACAAGGTGGACGAGCACACCGCGCTGGACGACCTGACCCGCCTGACCGACATTTACGGCGAGGTTTTGCGGAACGTCTTCGACCGGATCGGTTGACGTAAGGCCCCCTCCGACCGTTCCCACCACCCTCCGGTGACCGCAACATGCCGCTGACCGCCCGGGACGTCGCCTCTTCCGTCTTCGGCGCCTATCGCCTGGCCCGGTTCGACCCCACCGGATTGCAGCATCTGGACCGCACCCCCGAAGGGGCGTGGAAGTCCTTCTACGCCGCGGTGATCGTCGCCCCGGCCTGGACGCTGCTGCTGGCGATCCGGCTGTGGGGCCAGGTGCCGGACACGCCGCTGTTCCAGCTCGTGGTGGTGGAGGCCATCGCCTACGTCATCAGCTGGACGGCCTTCCCCGTTGTCATGCACGGGGTGAGCGGGCTGCTCGACCGGCAGAACCGCTACATCGATTTCCTGTGCGCCTACAACTGGTCGTCGGTCGTGCAGATGGGCATCTATCTGCCGGTGGTGATCCTGGCCGCCACGGGGCTTCTGCCCGGCCCGATCTCCGAAGGGCTGGTGTTCGGCATCATGCTGGCGATGCTGACCTACCAGTGGTTCGTCATGCGCACGGCGCTGGACATCTCCGGCGTCGCGGCGGCGGTCCTGGTCCTGCTCGACCTGTTCCTGTCGGCGCTGATCACCGACTTCGCCGACGGGCTGCTGTAGGAGCGGTTGCCCCCACCCCTGTCTCTTATACACATCTGACGCTGCCGACGATTATACGCGAG
>NZ_JAUQTX010000187.1:0-13982 GCF_059803775.1 Azospirillum sp. UFLA03-27
CGTGCCGGTGAGGGTCGGCGTCGTGCTGTTGCTCAGCGCCGTCGTGACGGTCGGAGCGTTGGGCGGGGTGGTGTCGATGGTCAGCGACTGCGTGCCAGGGCCGGACACGTTTCCGGCGGCGTCGGTGGCCGTCGCCGAGACCGGGTTGGCGCCGTTGGCGTTCAGGCTCAGCGACCCGGCGGTCGGCGTGTCGGTGGCGAGGTTGATCGACCAGTTTCCACCCGTCGCGGTGGTGCTGTAGGTGGCCCCACCCACCGTGACGGTCACCGTGCTGCCGGCCTCCGCCGTGCCGGCCAGGGTCGGGGTGGCGCTGTTGGTCAGCGCCGCCGAGGTCACCGACGGAGCGGTCGGAGCGGTGGTATCGACCGTCAGCGTCTGCGTGCCGGGAGTGGACGTGTTGTTGGATGCGTCCGTGGCGGTGACCGAAACCGGGTTGGTTCCGTTGGCGTTCAGGCTCAGCGACCCGGCGGTCGGCGTGGCCGTGGCGAGGTTGATGCTCCAGGTCCCGCCCGTCGCGGTGGTGCTGTAGGTGGCCCCACCCACCGTGACGGTCACCGTGCTGCCGGCCTCCGCCGTGCCGGCCAGGGTCGGGGTGGCGCTGTTGGTCAGCGCCGCGCTTGTGACGACCGGAACCGCGGGAGCCGTCACGTCGGCCACGTTGACCACCGCGCTGACGCCGGAGATGGTCGCGCTTCCGGTGGCGCCGCCGCTGTCGGTCAGGCCGGCGATGGCCACCGTGCGGTTGCCCAGCGTCGCCATCGCGCTGGTGTTCTTGTAGGTGACGCCGCCAAGCAACGCGTTCATCTGCGCGTCGCTGCGCTCCAGCCCGCTGACCGTCACCGTAGCGACGCCGCCGACCACCGACACGGTGACGCTGGCGTTGCCGCCCGCAGCGCCCAGGCCGGTCAGGGTGGCGGTGGCGCCGTTGGTCAGGGCGACATCCGTGCCGCCGATGGTCAGAACCTCGGTGGCGTCGACCACGCCGCTGACGGTGAACACCGCGCCGCGGAAGCTCTGCCCCGCCTCCACCGTGGAGGCCGCCACGCCGCTGAACAGGCTGGTCGACGCGTCCACCCCGACGCCGAAGGTCTTGCTGCCGCCGGTCGCGGTCAGGGTCGGTACGGCGTCGACGGTGATCGTCACGGTGGCGCTGCCCGTGCTGTAGGCGTCCGTGCTGGTGTCGGCGGTACCGCCCGCCGTGCCGCTGGTCAGGTCCCACGCCTTGAAGGTCAGGCCGCCGGTGTCGGTGTTGGTGAAGCCCGACCCGCTCGGCACGAAGCGCACGCGGTCCGACCCGGCGAGCAGCAGCGCCGAGCCGTTGGACGAGCCCGTGGGAATGTCCGTCCAGGCGCCGGTGCCGACCTTGTACTGCCAGGTGCCGTTTGTGTTGGTCACCCCGGTGACGGCGATGCCCAGCGGAACGACGGTGACGAGCGGGAACGGGCTGTTGTATTCCGCGTCGGTGGCGGTGCCGGCGGAGGCCAGCAGGGCGGTGACCGTCGTCCCGGTGTTGGCGGCGTCGGCGATGCCCTGGTCGATGGCGGTCAGGCTGCGGACGTCGTTGGACAGGATCGGGCTGTCGTTGGCGCCGGTGAAGTTGAGGGTGAGTTGCTTCTCGACGGTCCGGTTGCCGTCGGAAACGGTGAAGGTGCTGGTGCCCTGCATCGGCCCGGCGGGTACGCCGTTGAGGAAGGCGGCGTCGAACACGTAGGCGTAGTGGCCGGTCTGGCTGTTGACGTAGGAGGTGCCGCCCGGCCCGGTGGACCAGGTGTCGTAGGTGACACCGTTGCTCAGCGTGACGCTGCCGTACTGGAGCGGGGAGGCCTGCGATCCGGCGATGGAGTAAGTCAGCGTGTCACCTTCCAAATCGGTCGCGGAGAGCTGTCCGTCGATCAGCGGGAAGGTGTCGTTGGCGGCGGTGTCGACGAGGGTCGGCGGGATGGTGGGGACGGCCAGGACCGGCGGAGCGTTGGTGTCGATGCGGTCGTTGTTCTGGCTGATCGGGGTGGTGTAGGGGGTGTTGGCGTTGCTGGCGCTGTCGACCAGGACGATGTTGACCGGGATGTCCTGGTTGGCGGCGAGGTTGCCGGTGCGCTGGCCGTCAGCGGTGACGGTGAAGGTGGCGGTGTAGGTGGTCGCGCTGAGCCGGGTCAGGTTGCCGAGCGCGAAGCCGTTCACCGTGCTGCCGTTGCCCAGCGTGTAGGTGTCGCTGTCCGACGCCACGGTGATGGTCACCGTCACCGTGTCGCCGACCTTGGCTGGTTGGTTGGGGATGGTGACGTTGGTGATCGACGGCGGCGTCGTGTCGGGCGCCGGGGTGCTGTTCGTCACGGACTGGTTGGTGACGCTGGCCGGAGCGTTGCTCGCGGTGTCGGTCAGGGTGCCTGTGCCCGGGTTGTAATCGAGCGTCACCGTCTCGCCGTGGGTCACCGCCGAGGCCAGGGTGAAGGTCAGCGTGGCGGTGCCGGACCCGCTGGCGTAGGTCGCGACACGGCTCTGGCCGGCGACCGTGACGGTCAGGCCGGCGGCGCTGCTCGCCGACATGGCTTCGGCGAAGGTCACCGTCAGCGTCGTGCCGTTCACCGCCGCCGAGGCGATGGTCGGCCGGTTCGCATCGATGCGATCGGCGCTCTGGCTGATCGCCGTGGTGTAGGGGGTGTTGGAGTTGCTGGCGCTGTCGGTCAGCACGATGTTGACCGGCACGTCCGAACCCGCCGCGACGTCGGTGCCGCCGCTGGTGACCGTGAAGGTGGCGGTGTAGGTCGTCGCGTCGACCTTGGTCAGGTTGCCGAGCGCGAAGCCGCCGACCGTGCTGCCGGTGCCCAGCGTGTAGGTGTCGCTGTCCGACGCCACGGTGATGGTCACGGTCACCGTGTCGCCGATCTTCATGACCGCGTCCGGGATCGACACCGCGGTGATCGACGGCGGTGTCGTGTCGGTGGCGACCGGCGGCAGGGAGACGTAGGTGTCCGTACCGCTCAGCGTCAATGTCTGATAGGGCGTGTAGATGGTCTCGACACCGGACACGAAGACGGTGCCGGCGGTATCGGTGATGGTCACCACATCGTTGCCGGTGCCGCCGATCACCGTTTCCAGCCCCTCGACCTGGACCGTGTTGCCGCCGGCGCCGAGTTGGATGACGTCGGTGCCCGCGTTTCCGACGATGAATTCGACGGCCGACACCGTCATGGTGGTGCCCTGGCTGGTGCGCACCGTCACCACGTCGGTGCCGGTGCCACCGATCACGGATTCCAGGGACCCCACTTGGATCGTGTTTCCGCCATTGGCGAGTTGGACGACGTCGGTGCCGAGCCTTCCGACGACGCCTTCGATCGCGGAAACCGCGAGAGTCATGCCATCGTTGTTGAGCGCGACCAGCACGTCGTCGCCGGAGGTGCCGATGATCGTCTCGAGCAGCGACACCAGCATCGTACTGCCGGTCGTGTTCCAAGGGATCGGCCCATTGCCGACGACGGCCGTCCCGTCCCGGAGCGTCATGTTGACGACATCCTTGCCGCCGCCACCGATCAGGGTGCTGAGGCTCGCCACCGTGATGGTGTTGCCGACGTCGAGGAGGATGGCGGTGTTTCGGCCGCCGGTTCCGCCAACGATCGTTTCGATCGACGACACGGCAAGTGTGCCGGCAGTGGTCTGGAGATCGGCCGAGCCGGTCTTGAAGGACATCGTCACGACATCGTTGCCGCTGCCGCCCATAAGGGTCTCAAGGAAGGCGACGCCGATCGTGTTGCCGCCGCTGGCCAGATGGACGACATCATTAACGGAAGCGCTGGCGTTCCCCAGGACGATCTCGATGCCTTCCAGGAACATCGTGTTGCCGCCGGTGCCGCCTATGGTGGCGACAAGGTCCAGGCCGTCGGTCCCGATCAGCGTCTCCATCAGGGCCACCGCCATGGTGCTGCCGACGGAGCCTGCGGCGTTGATGTTGATGACGTCCTTGCCGGCGCTGCCGACCATCGATTTCAGATAGCCCACCGACATGGTGTTGCCGGTGGTGCCGGCGAGCGTGATGAGGGCGGTGCCGGTGTTCGTGCCGAGGATCGTCTCAAGCGATTCCACCACCATGGTGGCGCCGGTGGACGTCAGCAGGACCCGGTCGTTGCCGGAACCGCCGATCAGGGTTTCGAGGGCCTGGACGGTGATCGTGTTGCCGGCCGTACCGGCCAGCGTGACGACGTCCTTCCTGGTGCTGGGTGTGCCGCCGATGAGGCGATCGAGGTTGGAGACGGTCAGGGTCTGCCCCTGGGTGTTGAGCCGCACGCCTTGGGTGCTGCCGTTGCCGACGATCCCCGACCAAGCCTCCGTCGAGGAGAACACATAGTCCGAGCCGCCCGCGAGCGTCAGTGTTCCACCAGCAGCCATCTCATCCCTCTTGCATCGGCGTTTTTGGCTCCGCAGCCGTGGCAGCAAGAGCGTGGCAGTCTCCACAGACTGGCCACTACCTCTTAAAAGCGGGTAAATAAAGTTAATGCTTTATCGGAGTCAGCCTGCCCAAAACCCGAATCCCCGTGGTGGTATCGGTCCTGCCGGCCAAATCCAGCTTGGCGCGTTGACGACGCAGCACTTCAGCTTGACGGGACCGGATGGTTATGAATCACGATCATTTGCCCATGCCGCTCCTCACTTGTCGCTCTCTAGTTGATTTGTTCTGGAGATAGGCAATTCATTTTGTAACGGCGTATTCGTAAAAATGGCTATTGATTACAAAATGCATCAGTATGAATCCAAAGATTGCGTTCATGCGTGCGATTGCCCGGTCACGGCATCGTCCACTGGGGCGGGAGGTTGACAGTCATGCGATCAAACGAGTCTATGGTCGCAAGCGTGGTCTGGCGGTCCGGCCACGGCCAGCCGGGGGGGGACGGGGATGGATCATGCGCAGGCCACGACCAGTCTGGAGGCCCTCCTCGCGGCCAATCCCCGTGACGGCGCCGCCTGGAGCATGCTCGGCCACCTTCTGCGCCGTGCGGGAAAACTGGACGGCGCCATCGCCTGCCACCGGCGGGGCTTGGAGGTCGCGCCGGAGAACGCCAGCATCTGGAGCAATCTGGGCAACGCCCTGGTGGAGGCCGGCCGGTTCGACGAAGCTTTGGCCGCGCATGCGGAGGCGCTGCGGCTTGAACCGCAAGCCCCGGCCTTCCTCTTCAACAGCGCCGTGGCCCTGCGTAAGGCGGGGCGCTTCAAGGACACGCTCGCGATGATCGAGCGGGTGGCGGCGAACGGGACCGCCACGCCCGAGTTGCGGTGGGAGCGGGCGCTCGCCCGGCTCCAGATCGGCGACTACGTCCACGGCTTCACGGATTACGAGGCGCGGCGCGGGCTCGCCGCCTATCATGGCCGGCCACCTTCGGAACAGGCCTGGAACGGCGGATCTCTGGATGGGCGCACCCTGTATCTGTTCACCGAGCAGGGATTCGGCGACGCCATCCTGGCGGCGCGCTACGTGCCGCTGGTCAGGGAGCGGGGCGGCCGGGTGCTGTACGACTGCCATCCGGAGTTGCGCCGGGTGCTGTCGGGGCTGGGCGTGGACGCCGTCCTGCAACCGGGAGCCCCGCCGCCGGCCTTTGACGTCGAGGCGTCACAAATGAGCCTGCCGGGCCTGTTCGGTACCACGCTGGCCTCGGTCCCGCCGCCGGTGCCCCTGACCGTTCCGGACTCGTCCCGCGCGAAGGCCGCCCATCGGCTCGGCGCGCGGGAGCCGGGCACGCTGCGCGTCGGGATCGTGTGGTCGGGGCGGGTGACCTTCGGCGACAACGGCCGACGCGCCACCAGCCTCGCCCGGTTCCTGCGCTTCGCCGAGGTGCCGGGCGTGCGGCTGTACAGCCTTCAGAAGGGGCCGCCCGAGGCCGAACTGGCGGACAGCGGCGTCGCCGGACATCTGGTGACACCGCTCGGCCCCGACCTGGACGATTTCGCCGACACGGCGGCGATGCTGGAACAACTCGACCTCGTCATCATGACCGACAGTTCGGTGGCGCATCTCGCCGGGTCCCTCGGCAAGCCGGTCTGGAACCTCGTGCAGCACGTTCCCTATTGGATCTACGGCTTTTCCGGTGATCGCACGCCGTGGTACCCGACGATGCGGCTGTTCCGCCAAGGCCCTGACCAGGATTGGGAGCCGGTGTTCGCCCGGGCGGCGGACGCCCTGCGCGAGGAGGTCCGCCGCCGCACCGGCCGGTGATACGGCCGGCGTCGGGCGCTCAGCATTCCGCCGCCGCGCCCCGATCACCCCCGAGCCAGAGCCTCCACATGTCGCGGTAGGCCGCCTCGACCGCTGCCGCGAAGCCGCGATGGTCGCTGAGCGCCGAGCGTTCCATCCGTTCCCTCATGCCGCGGCGCAGCGCGGTCAGGCGCCCGGTGTCCCCGGCCAGGGCGACGGCCGCCTCGATATACCCGGCCTCGTCCGTGGCGATGAAATCGGCCAGCCCGCATTGGGACAGCAGGCTGGCGCCCACCCGCGCAACGTGATGACGGCCGGCGAGCGTGACCACCGGCACCCCCATCCACAACGCCTCGCAGGTGGTGGTGGTGCCGTTGTAAGGGAAGGGATCGAGGCCGATGTCGATCCGGTCGTAGGCCTGCAGGTGATGATCGATCACATCCATCGGGGGAAGCAGATCGACACGGCCGGGGTCAACGCCGTTGCCGGCGAACTGCCGGAGATAGCGTTCCCGCGTCGGCGTGTCGGCGAAGGCGCGGCTTTTGAGGATCAGGCGGGCGGACGGCACGCGCGCCAGGATGGCCGACCACACCCGCACCACCTCCGGCGTCACCTTGGCGGCATTGTTGAAGGACCCGAAGGTCACGAAGCCGTTGGCCAGCGCCGGCGGATCGTCGCGAGGGGTGACGAAGCGCAACGGCTGGAAGGCGAGAAACCCCTTGGGCAGGCGGACCAGCCGCTCGGCGTGCCAAGCGTCGGTGAGGCCGGGCGGGTCGGCAACCGCGTCGGTCAAGCGGTGGTCGATCGCCGGCATGCCGGTGGTGTCGGGATAGCCCAGCCAGGCGACCTGGATCGGGGCCGGCTTGCGAGCGAACAGCAATGGCCGGCTGTGCGCCGTGTGGCCAGCCAGATCGACCAGGATGTCGATGCGGTCGCGCTCGACCAGCGCGACGGCGGCCGTGTCGTCCAGGGCGGTCAACGACCGCCAGCCGTCGGCCAGACTCCTCATGCGTTCGGTGATCGCGTCGTGATGGTTCGAGGTGGCGTAGCAGAACACCTCGACCGCACCGCGGTCGTGCTCGCGCAGCAGGGGCTCGATGAAATGGGCGCAGGCGTGGGCGCGGAAGTCGGGCGAGACGTAGCCCACCCGCAGCCGGCGGCCGGGGTTGCGATCGTTGAGGTATCCCCGGTCCAGCGGCATCAGCGGGCGGGCGTGCCGCTCGTTCCAGTGCGCGTGGGCGCGGGCGATGACCTCGGGCGGCACCCAGGGCGTGTAGTGCAGCGCGAACAGCAGGTTGGAATGGAGCAGGGCCAGATCGGGATGGCGTTCGACCCCGCTTTGGAAGACCGCGATGGCCTCGGTGATCCGTCCTTGCTCCTTCAGCGCCTCGCCGAGGTTGACGACGGGTTGCGGCAGGTCGGGCTGCGCCTGCATCGCCATCCGGTAGCAGTCCACGGCGCGGCTCGACTCCCCGAGGTCGCGGTGGACGTCGCCCATGTTGCTGTGGGCCCCGCCCATGCCGGGCTTCAGCCGCACCGCCCGGCGGTAGGCGGCGATCGCCCGCTCGGGCTGCCGCTCCGTCTTCAGGAGGTTGCCGGCGTTGAACCAGGCGTCGGCGTAGTCCGGGCACAGGGACAGCGCCACCCGCACCGCCGCCAGCGCCTCCGCCGGCCGATCGAGGTCGGCCAGCGCGCAGGAGAGGTTGCTGCGGATCGGCGCGTCGTCTGGCAGCGCCTCGACGGCCCGGCGGTAGCAGGCGGCGGCCTCCTCCCACCGCCCCGTGCCGCGCAGCAGGATGGCCAGATTGTTGTTGGCGTGGGCGTGTCCGGGATCGTCGCGCAGGATCGCCCGGTAAGCGGCCTCGGCATCGGCGTGCCGGCCCGCCCGGTGATGCTCCAGGGCGGCGGCGAAGCGTTGGAGCGCCATTCCGGCCGGGTCCTCCATCAGCGCAGGCCCGTGTCGTCGAGGATGGCGAGCAGCCGGTCCGCCGCGCGGCTCCAGGGGAAGCGTTGCACCAGATGGTCGCGGGCCGACGGATGGCCGGTGTCGTCGCCGCGGATGATGGCGGTCAGGATGTCCGCCGCCGCGTCCTCGTCCGGGTCCCACCAGTCGAGCCCGTGGAACGGCGGGTAGGCCTGCTCGCTGTAGGGCAGGCGAGCGGGGCGGACAGCCGCCGGGATCAGGCGGGCCACCCGGTCGTCGAGATAATCCACATAGGCCGAATGGCGCGGCGCGATCAGGCTCAAGCCCATGGCACCCGCCTTGGAGAGGGGAAGGTCCCAGCCCTCGCCGTGCGACATGCTCCAGTAATGGTTGGCCGCCCGCATCAGCCCCGTCATGTCGGCGTCCGACAGGAGCTGGTTGATCAGCACCACCGGCGCCGCGTCGGCCATCCGCTTTCCGACGGCGGCCTCCGTCCGCCGGACCAGATCGCCGAGTTCCGCACCGAACGCCGGGTTTTTTCCGTTGCCCAGCTTCAGGATGAGCACCGCATCGTCGGCGGGCGCCGTTCCGCGCAGCCAGACCCGCAGCAGCCCGTCGATGTTCTTGCGGGGAATGAAATCCGAAACGTTGAGGAAACGGTGCCGGTAGCTGGAAACCCGACGCCCGCGCGTATCGACCAGGGTCGGCACGGGGCCGTCGGCGGCGCTGTCCTCCGGGTCGACCCCCAAGGGGCAGACCCGGAGGCGATCCTCCGGAAAACCCTGCGCCGCCCAGGCCGCACGGGACGATTCACTGGGCACGATGATGAGGTCGCTGTGCTCGCTCTGGCGCCGCCATGCCGGCGGTATCCGGGTTCCCTCGAACATCGTGAAGGTCACCGTCGCCAGGCCGGGCACCCGCTCGACCGCCAGCGGGATGAGGAAGTTCACCAGGGCCTTGGCGGGAGCCGGCGGGCCGAGATCCTCCTCCCAGGACTCCGGACCGAAGATCCCGATCGCCTGCAGGGGCACGGTCCGCCGGCGCAGCGTCCGGATGAAGCGCTGGCAGAAACGGCCGTAGCCCGTGGCGCTTGTGAAGGCCCCCCGGACCGCCAGCCCCGATCCGGATACGTGCGCCGCCGATCCGATGACGCGGTAGCGCGTGCAGCGCGTCAGACCATTGGCCGCGTGGGAGGCGGTCGGGTCGAGCCGGAGCGCGCGGCCGAAAACCCCGGCGGCCTCGTCCACCCGACCGAGCCGCAGCAGCGTTTCGCCAAGCTGGACCTGAGCGACGGCGCCCTCGGGCGCGATGGCGACGGCCCGGCGCAAATCCCGGGAAGCCGCCGCCAAGTCACCGGCGAGCATCCGGATCAGGCCGAGATTGTGCCATTGCACGCTCGGGCCGGGATCGAGGCGCGCGGCGCGCAGCAGGAACCGGGCGGAACCGTCCAGGTCCCCCATTTCCTGCGAAACTGTGCCCAACCGGCTGCAGACGGCCGCGGACTCCGGCTGCACCGCCGCCAGAGTGCGCAGCGCGCGGGCAGCAGCGGGCCACTCCCGGCGGTGTTGCAGGACGATGCAGAGGTTGGTCAGCGCGGCGGCGTGACCCGGAACGATGCGAACCGCGTCGCACAGCGCCTCCCTGGCGGCGCCGTCCTGGCCGGTCGAGAACAGCGCGGCGCCGAGCAGGTTGAGCGCATCGAAACGCCCCGGCTCCACCGCCAGCACGGCCCGGCAGGCGTCGATGGCCTCCGTCAGCCGCCCGGCGCCGTAAAGCCGGGACGCCCCTTCGATCCTGTCCGTCATGACACCCCCACGGCGCGGCGGGCGACCACGGCGGCAATCTCGGCAGCGATCCGGGCCATCACCCCGTCCCAATCGTTGCGGCGCGTCATGCGGAACAGCCGGGTCTGCGGGTACCAGGGCGTGTGGTCGGGGAGGCGCATCCAGCGCCAGTCCCCCAGCCACGGCAAGGCGAGGAACACCGGACGCCCCATGGCGCCGGCGATGTGGCCGACCACGGAATCGCAGGCGACGATCAGGTCCATGCCCTCAATGATCGCGGCGGTGTCGACAAACCCCTCATCCTCACCTTTTCCATCCCGGTCCGGCAGCGAGACGATTCCCAGCCGGTCGTCGGGCCGCTCCCATTGGCCGGGTTCGTCCGCCTTTTGCAGGCTGTACAGCCGCACCCCGGAAAGGTGCGACAAGCGCGCGAAGCGTTCCAGCGGAATCGAGCGGTCGGCCCCCGCGGCGCGCCACTGGATGCCCACCCGGAAGTCGCCCGGCCGCCCCGCCTCGGCGATCCGCCGGCGGCAGAACGCCGCCCGGTCCGGATCGGCCCGCAGGTATGGAACGCCGCCGGGGATCGTCGCCACCGTCGTCCGGCAGCGATTGGGCAGGCTCATCAGGGGCAGGAGGCAGTCGGCCTCGGGAAGCGGTTCGCCGCGCGCCACCAGCGCGTCGATGCCCGGAACGCCGGCGAGGAGGCGCTTGAGAGGCGGTTGGCATTCGAAAATGGTGCGGGCGCCCATGGCCTTGAGCACGGCCATGTAGCGGATGAATTGCACGGTGTCGCCGAGCCCCTGCTCGAAATGGACCAGGATGGTCTTGCCGTCAAGCGGGCCGCCGTCCCACAGCGGTGTGCCGGGACGGTCGCGGTTCCATTGCCAGACGGCTTGGCGGGTGCGCCATTCATACTCGGCCGTGCCCTCCGCGAAGTTTCCGGTGGTGAGCAGGCTGACGCCGAGATTCTTGTGATGCTCGGCGGAGCCCGGCTCAAGCCGGACGGCCCGCCGATAGCTCACGGTGGCGTCCTCCGGCCATCCTTGCGACAGGAACGCCGCGCCCCGGTTGTTGTTGGCCGCCGCCGCGCCCGGTTCCAGCAGCACGGCCAGCCGGTAGGCGGCCTCGGCCCGTTCGGGCTCGTCCACGGCCATCAGAGCGTTGCCGAGGCTGAACGCCGCGTCCGGGTAACCGGGCCGCAACGCCACGAGACGGAGAAGCGGCGCCACCGCCTCCCCGGTCCGTCGGCATTCGATCAGCAACGACGCCCACTGGAACAGCGTGTCGGCGTCGTCCGGGCGCAGGCGATGCGCGACCCGCAGCGCCACCGCCGCGCCGTCCCCGAGCCCCAGGCCGCGCAGCACCAGCCCCAGGACGAACCAGACCACCGGATGCTCCGGCCGGATCGCCGCCGCCGTTCGGAAGGAGCAAGCCGCCGCCTCCAGTGATCCGGCGTCGACATGACGCAGGCCGGAGCCGAAGCACCGGTCGAACGCTTCGCCGGACCCGTCGAACGTCGCCTCGATCACCCACCCTCTCCATCCAATCGGTCGACCCGGCAAATGGGTTTGGAATTGCCGCGCCCGATGGTAACCCTTTGCCCGATGATTTCACGCTTAGCACGCCTCCATGATGGTCCGGGAGGGGCGGCGGCACCGAGGGGAAGCATGAGCACGGCCCGGCATTTCGCGTCCCCCGCCGAAGCGCTGGGCTACGCCCTGACGCTGCATCAGAACGGCCGGCACGCCGAGTGCAGCGCGGTGTGCCGCGCGATCCTGGCGGTCAAGCCGGACCATCATGGCGCGTCCTTCCTTCTCGGCGTCGCCGCCTTCACGCTCGGTCGGATTGAGGAGTCGCAGCGCCACCTCGCCGTCACCATCGCCCTGAAGCCGGATCTGGCCGACGCCTGCTTCAATCTGGCGCTTCTGCTGCGCCGCCGGGGCCGTCTTGCCGAGGCGGCGGCGCTTCAGGCTCGGGCGATCCGGCTGGCTCCCGGACAGGCCGATGCCGGGCAGAACAATGCCGGACTGATCACCACCCTGGGCGAAATGCTCCGCGAGCTGGGTCGGATCGCGTCGGCCCGCGCCGTTCTTCGCCGGGCGGTCGCGCAGGCCCCGGACGACGCCGAGGCGTGGCGCGAGTCCGGCCACGCGCTGCGCGATGCGGGCGAACCGGGCGCGGCGGCCGTCGCCTACGGGCGGGCGTACCGGCTCGACCCCGGCCGCACCGAATCCCTCGGCGACCGGCTCCATGCCGCCCTCTCTCACTGCGACTGGAGCGGGTACGACGCTCTGTGCCGGGAGGTCCTGGCGGTCATCGACAGCGGCCGGGGCATCGCCCTGCCGCTGCTCACCCTGCTGATCGACACGAGCCCAGCGCAGCAGGACCGCGCCGCCCGCCATTTCCACCGCGCGGTGGTGCAGCCGGCGGCTGTCCCGCAAGCCGCCGCGGCGGTCCCTGTGGCGCCCCCCCTCGGCTCCGATGGCCGGCTCACCGTCGCCTACCTCTCCGCCGACTTCCACGAGCACGCCACCGCCTATCTGGCGGCCGAGCTGTTCGAGTTGCACGACCGCGACCGCTTCCGTGTCGTCGCCTGTTCCTATGGTCCCGACGATGGCGGCCCGACGCGCCGCCGCCTGGAGGCCGCCTTCGACGCCTTCCACGACATCCGCGGCTGCGATGCGGAGCAGGTGCAGGCGATGCTCACGGCCGAGGGTGTCCACATCCTGGTCGATCTGAAGGGCTACACGCGGCACGTCCGCTTCGACCTGCTGGCGCGCCGGCTGGCGCCGGTCCAGGTCGCCTATCTCGGCTATCCCGGGACGATGGGCAGTGACGTCATGGATTATGTGATCGGCGACCGCTTCGTCACGCCTCCGGAGCATCAGCCGCACTATCGGGAGCGGCTGGTCATCATGCCGGACTCCTATCAGGTCAACGACCGGCGCCGGCCGCTGGACGCGCCCTTGCCGGACCGTGCTGCCTGCGGCCTGCCGCCGCACGGTTTCGTCTTCTGCGCGTTCAACGCGCCGTTCAAGATCACCCCGTCGCTGTTCGGGCTGTGGATGCGTGTGCTGGCGCGGGTGCCGGGGAGCGTGCTGTGGCTGCAGCACCCCGGCCGTGAGGGAGCGGACAACCTGCGGCGCGAGGCGGCGCGGCGCGGAGTCGATCCCGGCCGTCTGGTTTTCGCCCCCCACAGGCCGCAGGCCGAGCATCTCGCCCGCTACCGCTTGGCCGACCTGTTCCTCGACAGCTTTCCCTACACCGGCCACACCACCGTTTCGGACGCCCTGTGGATGGGCCTGCCGGTGGTGACGCGGATGGGCGACACCTTCGCGTCGCGCGTCGCCGCCGGCCTGCTGAACGCCGCCGGCCTGCCCGAGACGGTCACCACCAGCTTCGACGGCTACGAGGCGCTGGCGGTGCGGCTGGCCAGCGATCCGGCGACGCTCGCCGGCTACCGCCGCCGCCTCGCCGCCGCGCGGGCGACGGCCCCGCTGTTCGACATCCCCCGCTTCACCCGTCACCTGGAGCGCGCCTACCGGACGATGTGGGACCGCCACGCCGCCGGCCTGCCGCCCGCGTCCTTCACGGTGCCACCCTTGTAGCCACCAGCCGTTCCAGCGCCGCCCGCACCTCGGAGACGACGGACGTCCAGTCGCCCGGCGCCGCCTGACGGAACAGGCGCATGGTCGGATACCAGGGGGAGGTGTCGCCGCGCTCCAGCCAGCGCCAGTCGGCGATGTCCGGCAGCAGCGTCCAGACCGGCCGGCCGAGCGCCCCGGCCAGATGGGCCGGCGCCGTGCAGGAGCTGATGACGAGGTCGAGGTTTTCCATGATCGCCGCGGTGTCGGCGAAGTCGGCGATCTCCGCGCCGAGGTCGATGAAGGACGGTGGCAGCGGTCCGCAGGTCTCCAGGTCCCTCCGTCCCGCCCCCTTCTGCAGGCCGAAGACCGCGACGCCCGGAACGTCGAGCAGCGGCCGCAGGGCGGCCAACCCCGGCGAGCGTCGGCGGTCGTCCTTGAATTCGGGGTTGCCGGCCCACACCAGCCCCACCCGCAGCCCCTGTCTCTTATACACATCTCCGAGCCCACGA